>NZ_JBVJMN010000082.1:0-31799 GCF_055584185.1 Streptomyces sp. NPDC104202
TTTCAGCTGTGCCCCTCCCCCCCCCCTCCCCCCCCCCCCCCCCCCCCCCCCCCCCCCCCCCCCCCCCCCCCCCCCCCCCCCCCCTTCCTCCCTCCCCCCCCCCCCCCCCCCCCCCCCCCCCCCCCCCCGGGCCGCGGCGATCAGCTGGGCCGTCCGGGTCGCGGTGCCCGAGGGGGCGTCCGCCTTGTGCGGGTGGTGGAGCTCGACGACCTCGACCGACTCGAAGTACGGCGCCGCGATCTGCGCGAACCTCATGGTGAGGACGGCGCCGATGGAGAAGTTCGGCGCGATGAGGACGCCGGTCTCCGGGGAGGCGGCGAGCCATCCTTCGAGACGCGCGCGGCGCTCGTCGGTCCAGCCGGTGGTGCCGACGACCGCGTGGATGCCGTGGCGCACGCAGAAGTCGAGGTTGTCCATGACCGAGTCCGGGGTCGTCAGCTCGACGGCCACCTGGGCGCCCGCCTCGGTGAGGGCCTCCAGGCCGTCGCCCCGGCCGAGGGCCGCGACGAGTTCCATGTCCTCGGCGGCCTCGACGGCCCGCACGGCCTCCGAGCCGATGCGGCCCTTGGCTCCGAGGACCGCGACGCGCAGCTTGCTCATTGCACTTCCTTCGTGGGACTAGGGGTTCAGGAGACCGCTCGGTGGAGGCGGTCGGCCTGCTTGTCCTTCAGCGGGCCGATCACCGAGAGCGAGGGCCGCTGCTCCAGTACATCGCGGGCGACCTCGCGGACCTCGTCCGGGGTGACCGCGGCGATCCTGGTCAGCATGTCGTCGACCGACATCTGGGTGCCCCAGCACAGCTCGCTCTTGCCGATGCGGTTCATCAGCGCGCCGGTGTCCTCCAGGCCGAGGACGGTGGATCCGGAGAGCTGGCCGACGGCGCGGGCGATCTCCTCGTCCGTGAGGCCGTCCGAGGCGACCTTGTCCAGCTCGTCCCGGCAGATCTTGAGGACGTCGTGGACCTGGCCGGGCCGGCAGCCCGCGTACACGCCGAAGAGGCCGCAGTCGGCGAAGCCCGAGGTGTACGAGTACACGCTGTAGGCCAGGCCGCGCTTCTCCCGGACCTCCTGGAAGAGGCGGGAGGACATGCCGCCGCCGAGGGCGGTGTTCAGCACGCCGAGGGCCCAGCGGCGCTCGTCGGTGCGGGCCAGGCCCGGCATGCCGAGGACCACGTGGGCCTGCTCGGTCTTGCGGTTCAGCAGCTCGACGCGGCCCGCGGCGCGCAGGGTGCGCCGGCCGTCGCGGGGAGCGACGGGGACGGCGTCGGTGCGGCCGAGGGCGCCGGCCTTCTCGAAGGCGCGGCGGACCTGGCGGACCACCGTGGCGTGGTCGACGTTGCCCGCGGCGGCGACGACCAGGTGGGTCGGGTCGTAGTGCTTCTTGTAGAAGCGGGCGATCTGGCCGCGGGTGAGCGCGTTGATGGTGTCGACGGTGCCGAGGACCGGGCGGCCGAGCGGGGTGTCGCCGAACATCGTCTGCGCGAAGAGCTCGTGCACGACGTCGCCGGGGTCGTCCTCGGTCATCGCGATCTCTTCGAGGATGACACCGCGCTCGGCGTCGACGTCCGCCTCGAGGACGAGGGAGTCGGTGAGCATGTCGCAGACGACGTCGATCGCCAGCGGCAGGTCGGTGTCGAGCACCCGCGCGTAGTAGCAGGTGTACTCCTTCGCCGTGAAGGCGTTCATCTCGCCGCCGACCGCGTCGATCGCGGCGGAGATGTCGAGGGCGGACCGCTTGCGGGTGCCCTTGAAGAGGAGGTGCTCCAGGTAGTGGGTCGCGCCGTTGAGCGTCGGGGTCTCGTCGCGGGAGCCGACGTGCGCCCAGATGCCGAAGGTGGCGGAGCGCACGGAGGGGAGGGTCTCGGTGACGATGCGGAGGCCGCCGGGGAGGGTCGTGCGGCGGACCGTGCCGACGCCGTCCTTGCCCGGGAGAAGCGTTTGGGTACGGGCGACGGCCCGCCCCTCCGAAGAGGGGCGGGCCGTCGCGCGGGAACTACGGGACGTCACTTGGCAGCGTCGTCCTTGTCACCCTCGGCGTCCTCGTCCGCGATCACGGGGATCAGGGAGAGCTTGCCGCGCTGGTCGATCTCGGCGATCTCGACCTGGACCTTGGAGCCGATCGCCAGCACGTCCTCGACGTTCTCCACGCGCTTGCCACCGGCGAGCTTGCGGATCTGCGAGATGTGCAGCAGGCCGTCCTTGCCCGGGAGCAGGGAGACGAAGGCACCGAAGGTGGTGGTCTTGACGACCGTACCCAGGTAGCGCTCGCCGACCTCCGGCATGGTCGGGTTGGCGATGCCGTTGATCGTGGCGCGGGCGGCCTCGGCCTGCGAGCCCTGCTGGGCACCGATGTAGATGGTGCCGTCGTCCTCGATCGTGATCTCGGCGCCGGTGTCCTCCTGGATCTGGTTGATCATCTTGCCCTTGGGGCCGATGACCTCACCGATCTTGTCCACCGGGATCTTGACGGTGATGATGCGCGGCGCGTTCGGGGACATCTCGTCCGGAACGTCGATCGCCTCGTTCATCACGTCGAGGATGTGCAGACGGGCGTCGCGGGCCTGCTTCAGCGCGGCGGCCAGGACCGAGGCGGGGATGCCGTCGAGCTTGGTGTCGAGCTGGAGCGCGGTCACGAACTGCTTGGTGCCGGCGACCTTGAAGTCCATGTCGCCGAAGGCGTCCTCCGCACCGAGGATGTCGGTGAGGGCGACGTAGTGCGTCTGGCCGTCGATCTCCTCGGAGATCAGGCCCATGGCGATGCCGGCGACGGCGGCCTTGAGGGGCACACCGGCGTTCAGCAGCGACATGGTGGAGGCGCAGACCGAGCCCATCGACGTCGAGCCGTTGGAGCCGAGGGCCTCGGACACCTGACGGATCGCGTAGGGGAACTCCTCGCGGGTCGGGAGGACCGGCACGATGGCGCGCTCGGCGAGGGCGCCGTGGCCGATCTCGCGGCGCTTGGGCGAGCCCACGCGGCCGGTCTCGCCGACGGAGTACGGCGGGAAGTTGTAGTTGTGCATGTAGCGCTTGCGGGTCACCGGGGAGAGGGTGTCCAGCTGCTGCTCCATGCGGAGCATGTTGAGGGTGGTGACGCCCAGGATCTGGGTCTCGCCACGCTCGAACAGCGCCGAGCCGTGCACGCGCGGGATGGCCTCGACCTCGGCCGCGAGCGTACGGATGTCCGTCAGGCCACGGCCGTCGATGCGGACCTTGTCCTTGATGACGCGCTCGCGGACCAGCTTCTTGGTCAGCGCGCGGTAGGCCCCGCCGATCTCCTTCTCGCGGCCCTCGAAGGCCGGGAGGAGCTTCTCGGCGGCGATCTCCTTGATGCGGTCGAGCTCGGCCTCGCGCTCCTGCTTGCCGGCGATGGTGAGCGCCTTGGTGAGCTCACCCTTGACCGCGGCGGTCAGCGCCTCCAGGACGTCGTCCTGGTAGTCGAGGAAGACCGGGAACTCGCCGGTGGGCTTGGCGGCCTTGGCGGCGAGGTCCGACTGGGCCTTGCAGAGGACCTTGATGAAGGGCTTCGCGGCCTCGAGACCGGCGGCGACGACCTCCTCGGTCGGCGCCTCGGCGCCGCCCTTGACGAGCTCGATCGTCCGCTCGGTGGCCTCGGCCTCGACCATCATGATCGCGACGTCGCCGTCCTCCAGGACGCGGCCGGCGACCACCATGTCGAAGACGGCGTCCTCGAGCTCGGTGTGCGTCGGGAACGCGACCCACTGGCCCTTGATCAGGGCGACGCGGGTGGCGCCGATGGGGCCGGAGAAGGGCAGGCCCGCCAGGATCGTCGACGCGGAGGCGGCGTTGATCGCGACCACGTCGTACAGGTGGTCGGGGTTGAGCGCCATGATCGTCTCGACGATCTGGATCTCGTTGCGCAGGCCCTTCTTGAAGGAGGGGCGCAGCGGGCGGTCGATCAGGCGGCAGGTGAGGATCGCGTCCTCGGAGGGGCGGCCCTCGCGGCGGAAGAACGAGCCGGGGATCTTGCCGGCCGCGTACTGCCGCTCCTCGACGTCCACCGTGAGGGGGAAGAAGTCGAGCTGGTCCTTGGGGCGCTTCGAGGCGGTGGTCGCCGAGAGGACCATCGTGTCGTCGTCCAGGTAGGCGACGGCGGAGCCGGCGGCCTGCTTGGCCAGACGGCCGGTCTCGAAGCGGATGGTGCGGGTGCCGAAGGTGCCGTTGTCGATGACGGCCTCGGCGTAGTGGGTCTCGTTCTCCACTAGTGGTTTCTCCTACGTGTTCGTCTTTGCGTCCTTCGGCCCGTGTGGCCGGGGACGGTGTGCGACGGTGTCGGAGAAGCTCGCCTCGGGTGCGGGCCGGTCTTCGATCGAAGCTCCCGGCGTTTCGTTTCCGGGGGCCACTACCGAGGACCGGCGGCTGGCCGGCGGCTTCTCGTCCGTCGTATGGGGTTGTGCGACCAGACTAAGTGCCGATGCGCACTTTGCGCACGTACAGCAAAGGGAGCGGCCCCCTGAAAGTGGGAACCGCTCCCTTCACGGCGTCGTTACTTGGCGCCGCCGGCCGCACCGCGGCGGATGCCGAGGCGGTCGACCAGCGTACGGAAGCGCTGGATGTCCTTCTTGGCCAGGTACTGCAGCAGGCGGCGGCGCTGGCCGACCAGGATCAGCAGACCACGACGGGAGTGGTGGTCGTGCTTGTGCTGCTTGAGGTGCTCGGTCAGGTCCGAGATGCGGCGGGACAGCATCGCCACCTGGACCTCGGGGGAGCCGGTGTCGCCCTCCTTGGTGCCGAACTCGGTCATGATCTGCTTCTTGACAGCGGCGTCGAGAGCCACGCGGATCTCCTCTGGTGTGTTCGTGCGCCCGCGAGTGCCCCTGGTCTAGGTCTCAGGGGAAGCTTCCGTGACTCGGCGGGCGAAGGTCCGATGGGCGCAGCTTCCAGAGGCGTCCGAGTGATCTCGGGTGCTTTCCGGGAGCGCGTACACAAACGGCCGTCACACAGCGTACCAGCTCGCCGGAGCGCCCCCGGAACCGCCCGGCTACTTGCTGGTCAGCGCCCGGACCGAGGTGAAGACGTCGAGGACGGCGAGGCAGAGCGGGACCAGCGAGAGCAGGACGAAGCCCTCGGTCAGGTCGAGGAGGCGGCCCCAGAAGGGCGAGAGGCCCTTCCTCGGGATGATCAGGCCGATGGCGGTGATCAGCGCGGCACCGGCGGCGACGGCGGCGGTGAGCCAGATGGTGCGGATGTCCAGGCCGCCCCGGTCCCCGTACATGAGGAGTTCCTTGACCAGGTCGGCCGGCGGGTTCAGGGAGAGGCCGAGGACGAGCAGCGCGATGGCGGAGATGCCGGCGACCAGGACGCAGGCGACCTGCGAGGTGTAGCGGAAGAGACGGGCGCGGAGCAGCATCGCCAGGCCGGCCGCGAGGGCGAGGAGCTGGCCCCAGACGTTGCCGGCGAAGCCGAGGACGGCGGCGGAGCCGACGACGACGGCCGCGCAGCCGCCGACGAGGCCGAGGAGCATCTCGTGGCCGCGGCGGGCCTGGAGGGCGATGCGCTCGCCGTCGACGGGCTGCGCCTCCTCGCCGGGCTGCTGCGGGTCGCCGAGGAACTCGTCGTCGGCGGCGCTGCGGGGGGCGGCGTAGCCGATGGGGAGCCGGGCGAAGCGGGCGGAGAGGCCGGGCAGGAAGGCGACGAGGCCGATGGCGACGGGGGCGCAGACGGCGGCCGTCTCGGTGGCGGTGGTCTCGGTGAGGATCGCCAGGAAGGTGGCGAGGGTGCCGACGCCGGCGAGGAAGGTGGCCGCGACGAAGGGCGCGTCCCCGCTGGGGGTGAGCGCGACGAGGGCCACGGAGGCGACGAGGACGGTGACGCAGCCGAGGAGGAACTGGAGGCGGCCCGGGCCCTCGCCGGCGTCGGGGCCGATGATGCCGGAGCCGGCGATGAGCAGCAGCGGCAGCGCGCCGAGGCCGAGGGCGACGGCGGTGGCCCGGTCCCCGTAGACGCGGGCGCGGACGCCGGCGAAGGCGGTCAGGAGGAGGCCGGCGGCGCCCGCGATGATCCCGGGCAGGCTGTGCATGTCGTGGCGGACGGGGTCGGCGAACCAGAGGACGAAGCCCATGAGGACGAGCAGGAGGACGCCGCCGAGGAGGCCGGCGCCGCGCAGCAGCTCGTCGCTCCACAGGTGGCGGTCGCGGGTGACGGCGGAGGCGACGGCGTCGGACACGTCGTCGTAGACGGCCGGCGGCAGCGACTGCGCGAAGGGGCGCAGGGAGAGCACCTCGCCGTCGAGGACCTGCTGGGCGGCGAGCGTCCGGGCGCCGTCGAGGACCGAACCGTCGCGGCGGACCAGGTGGTAGCCGGTGGGGGTGCCGGCGGCCTGGGTCTGTCCGGTGAGCCGCAGGATCTCCGGGTAGACGTCGGCGACGGCGATGTCCTCGGGGAGCGCGACGTCGATGCGGCTGTCCGGCGCCACGACGGTGACGCGGCAGAAGCCGGTCGCTGCGGTCGTACTCACGTGTCTGGACCCCCTGATTCGCGGTTGCGCACGATGCGCGCGCCACCCTACCGGGGACGGCCGGTGGGGGCTGCAAGTAGGATCGCCGTCCCATGGGGGAAGTCCGCGCACTCGGCTGCCGACAGGGGTGCCGGTGCGGAAGCTCCCGCCACGAGCCCGCCTCCAACGAGGGATTGATGCGCCGGTGAGCCAGATCGTCGTCAAACGCCCGCCGAGGTCGCTTCCGCCGGAAGTGCCCGGTGAGGAACTGGTCCTGGAGCCTCCGCCGGAACTTCCGCGGGGACAGCAGGAGTCGGCGTTGATGCAGCTCCTGCCGATGCTCGGCATGGGTTCGTCGGTGGTCTTCTTCTTCATGACGCCCTCTCCGATCATGCGGATCATGGGCACGCTGATGCTGGCGTCGACGGTCGCGATGGCCGTCGCGCAGTTCGTCAGATTCCGTCGCGGTACGCAGGGGCAAATGTCCGATGTCCGCCGCGACTACCTCAAATACCTCGCCCAGACCCGGCGTACGGTCCGGCGGACGGCCCGCTCGCAGCGGGACGCGCAGCTGTATCTGCACCCGTCTCCGGAGCAGTTGTGGTCCGTGGTGGCGGAGGGCTCGCGGGTGTGGGAGCGCCGGGTCGGCGACCACGACTTCGGGCAGGCCCGGATCGGTCTGGGGGCCCAGCAGTTGGCGACGCCGCTGGTGGCGCCGGACACGGCGCCGGTGGACGAGCTGGAGCCGCTGTGCGCGGGGGCGATGCAGCAGTTCCTGGCGGTGCACGGGACCCTGGACGGCCTGCCGATGGCGGTCTCGATGCGGGCGTTCTACCACGTGACCGTCTCCGGCGACCCGGAGTCGGCGCAGGCCGCCGCGCGGGCCCTGGTGGCGCAGCTGGTGACGCTGCACTCCCCCGACGACCTGATGCTCGCGGTGGTGGCGGCGCGGGCCTCGCAGGAGCGGTGGGACTGGACGAAGTGGCTGCCGCACACCCAGGTGCCCGGTCAGGTCGACGGTGCCGGTACGAAGCGGCTCTTCGGCGACGACCTCGGCGAGCTGGAGAACCTGGTCCGGTCGAAGCTGGACGGGCGGCCGCGGTTCTCCCGGGAGAACCAGCCGGTGCTGGACCAGCCGCACGTGGTGGTGGTCCTGGACGGCGGCATGGTGCCGCCGGACTCGCTGCTCGCGGCGGCCGAGGGCCTGCAGGGCGTGACGATCGTGGAGGTCGTCCCCGGCGAGCTCGACGAGCCGCGCGGCGGTCTGTCCGTGGTGGTGCGGCCGGGGCGGCTGCGCCTGGAGTCGGGCGGCGGGTTCGCGTACGAGGGCGTGCCGGACGGGATCTCGCTGCCGGCGGCCGAGGCGCTGGCCCGGCAGCTGGCGCCGCTGCGGATGGGCGGCGGGGACGACGACGAGCCGCTGCTCGCCAACCTGGACTTCACCGATCTGCTGAACCTCGGGGACGCGGAGTCGGTGGACGTGGCGCGGACCTGGCGGCCGCGGTCGGTGGCCGAGCGGCTCCGGGTGCCGATCGGTGTCGGCGAGGACGGCCAGCCGGTCATGCTGGACCTGAAGGAGGCCGCGCAGGAGGGCATGGGCCCGCACGGTCTGTGCGTGGGCGCGACGGGTTCCGGCAAGTCGGAGCTGCTGCGGACGCTGGTGCTCGGTCTGGCGGTGACGCACTCCTCGGAGACGCTGAACTTCGTCCTGGCGGACTTCAAGGGCGGCGCGACGTTCGCGGGCATGTCCCAGATGCCGCACGTGGCGGCGGTCATCACCAACCTGTCGGACGACCTGACGCTGGTCGACCGGATGGGCGACGCGATCCGCGGCGAGCTGCAGCGGCGCCAGGAGCTGCTGCGGTCGGCGGGCAACTACGCCAACATCCACGACTACGAGAAGGCGCGGGCGGCGGGCGCCCCGCTGGAGCCGCTGGCGTCGCTGGTACTCGTGATCGACGAGTTCTCCGAACTCCTCACCGCCAAGCCCGACTTCATCGACATGTTCATCCAGATCGGCCGGATCGGCCGGTCCCTCGGCGTGCATCTCCTGCTGGCCTCGCAGCGCCTGGAGGAGGGCAAGCTGCGCGGTCTCGACACGTATCTGTCGTACCGGATCGGTCTGCGGACGTTCTCGGCGGCGGAGTCGCGGACGGCGATCGGCGTGCCGGACGCCTACCACCTGCCGTCGGTGCCGGGTTCGGGCTACCTGAAGTTCGGCACGGACGAGATGACCCGCTTCAAGGCGGCGTACGTGTCGGGGACGTACCGCTCGGGCGGGCCCCGGCTGGAGATCGGCCAGCTGCCGGTGGAGCGGCGGCCCGCGCTGTTCACGGCGTCGCCGGTGCCCGTGGTGTACGCGGCGCCGGACCCGGCGTACTTGACGGCGCAGCGTGCGGAGGAGGACGACGCGCTCGCGGACACCGTCCTCGACGTGATCGTGCGGCGACTGGAGGGGCAGGGCGTCCCGGCGCACCAGGTGTGGCTGCCGCCGCTGGACCAGGCGCCGTCCCTCGACCAGCTGCTGCCGGGTCTCGCGCAGACGGCGGACCGGGGGCTCACGGCGACGGAGTACACCCGCCAGGGCGCGCTCACGGTGCCGCTCGGCCTCATCGACAAGCCCTTCGAGCAGCGGCGCGAGGTGCTGTACCGGGACTTCTCCGGCGCGGCCGGTCACATGATGGTGGTCGGCGGTCCGCAGTCCGGCAAGTCGACGATCATGCGGACGCTGGTCTCGTCGTTCGCGCTCACCCACACCCCGGCCGAAGTGCAGTTCTACTGCCTGGACTTCGGCGGTGGCGGCATGGTGTCGCTGGCCGACCTGCCGCACGTCGGCGGGGTCGCGTCGCGCCTCGACCCCGAGCGGGTGCGGCGGACGGTCGCCGAGGTGATGGGCGTGCTGAACCGGCGAGAGGAGTTCTTCCGCGCGCACTCCATCGACTCGATGACGACCTACCGGCGCAAGCGGGCGGCGGGCGAGCTGCCCGGCGAGGCCTGGGGCGACGTCTTCCTGGTCGTCGACGGCTGGGGCGGCTTCCGCAACGACTACGACATGCTGGAGCCGATCGTCGCCGACATCGCGGCGCGCGGTCTGGGCTACGGCATCCACGTGGTGATCACCGCCTCCCGCTACATGGAGGTGCGGGCCGCGCTCAAGGACCAGATGCTGGGGCGGCTGGAGCTGCGGCTCGGCGACGTCATGGACTCCGAGTTCGACCGCAAGGTCGCGGCGAACGTGCCGACCGGCGTGCCGGGGCGTGGCCAGGTGCCGGAGAAGCTGCACTTCATGGGCGCGCTGCCGCGGATCGACGGGTCCAGCTCGTCGGGCGACCTGGCGGAGGGCACGGCGGCGTTCGTCCGTGCGGTGAAGGCGAGCTGGACGGGTGCGCCGGCCCCGGCGGTGCGGCTGCTGCCGCGCAAGCTGCCGGCGGAGCAGCTGCCGAAGGGGTTCGAGTACCCGCAGCACGGCGTCGCGATCGGCATCGACGAGACGAACCTGGAGCCGGTGTTCGTCGACTTCGAGTCGGACCCGTTCCTCCTGGTCTTCGGCGAGAGCGAGTCGGGCAAGACGGCGCTGCTGCGGCTGATCGCGAAGCAGCTGTGCGAGCGGTACACGCCGGAGCAGGCGCGGATCGTGGTGGGCGACTACCGGCGGACGATGCTGGAGGCGGTGGCGCCCTCGCACCTGCTGGAGTACGCGCCGATGGCGTCGGCCATGCAGATGCACATGGACGCGATCAACACGGTGATGACGAAGCGGGCGCCGAAGCCCGACATCACGCCGCAGCAGCTGCGGGACCGCAGCTGGTGGTCGGGTCCGCAGCTCTTCGTGCTCATCGACGACTACGAGCTGGTGGCCACCAACTCGGGGAACCCGCTGGCGGTCCTGGTGGAGAACCTGCCGTTCGCGCGGGACGTCGGCATCCGCTTCATCGTGGCGCGCAGCCAGGCGGGCGCCTCGCGGGCGATGTACGAGCCGTTCATGCAGCGGATGCGGGAGCTGGGCGCGCAGGGCGTGCTCCTCTCCGGCGACCCGCAGGAGGGCGACATCCTGGGCGGTGTCCGGGCGCGGCCGATGCCGCAGGGCCGGGGCACGTTCGTCTCGCGCAAGCGCGGCAACCCGCTGGTGCAGCTGGGCTGGCTGCCCGAACAGCACTGACGGGCGCGGGATTTACCCTGATCGGCGACGGCGGTCCCACTACTGTGAGGGGGACCGCCGTACCACCGCGAAGGGAAACGCGCCGATGACCGACGCACAGGACACCACCGCCGAGGGCGCCGACGCCGCCCGTGCCGCGGAGAGGCAGCGGGTGAAGGACGAGCTGTACGCGCTGGACATCTCCGGTGTCGAGTGGCAGGGCGCTCCGGGGACGAGTCCGGACGAGGAGCGGGTGGAGATCGCGCACCTGCCGGAGGGCGGGGTGGCGATGCGTTCGTCCCTCGACCGGGAGACCGTGCTGCGGTACACGAAGGCCGAGTGGGACGCGTTCGTCCTCGGCGCCCGCGACGGCGAGTTCGACCTGCGGTAGGGCCGCCGGTACGCGTGAGGGGGTGGCCCGTCGGACGGGCCACCCCCTCACGCGTGTGTGGTGCGGGACTACATCATGCGGAACCGGGCGGCGTTGCCCTTGTCGGTGTCCTGGTAGCCGACGACCGACTCGTCGAGGAGCTGGGCGATGCGCGCCAGGTCCTGGTTCATGCCGGCCATGTCGCGGGTCAGGCGGTCCTGGCTCTCGCGGTACGCGATCTTCGCCTCGCCCTCCCAGTTGGAGGCGACGCGGTTGACCTCGGCCATGAGGTCGTCGAGCTTCTGCGTGAGGGTGCTGGAGGTCAGGCGGGTGTCGGCCGCCGCCTGCGTCACGGTGTCGTAATTGACCGCAGTGGTCATGGTGATGACTCCTGAAGTGAGAGTGGCGCGGAGGACTGGTCGAGCCGGTGGGCTCACATACCGAGGATGGCGCTCTGGTTGCCGCCGCCGCCGGAGCCGCTGTTGTCCATCTGGCGGAAGGACCGCAGACGGTCCTCCTCCTCCTGCGAGAACCCGTCGGCGCTCATGCGCATGATCTCCTCGAGCCGGCTGAGCTCGGCCCGCATGCTGCGCAGTCGCTGGTTCAGGTCGTTCTGGACCCGGTCGTACTCCTTGCTCGCAGCGCCCTGCCAGCCCGCCTGGACGCGGTCGACCACGCCGTTGAGGGAGGTGATGCGGGCCTGGAGCTCGTCGGAGAAGTCCTGGATCCGGCCGGCGAGCTTGACTTGTTCGGCACTGGTTACGTTCAGGTCTTTCGACATCTTGCCCCTTCTTCCTTCGGCGGCGTCGACGGCCGGGCCGTCGGGCCATCCGGTCGTGATGCGGACGGGAATCTTCTGATGCCGCCCCCGTGCTGGGTTCGCACTGCCGTGCGCCCCGCGGTCACTTTAGCCATTGACGGCGGCAGTTCCAACTGCAAAGGAAGGTCCGGATACTTGGCCGGAGACCGGCTCATCGGACCCCCCTTCGACGGCGGCTGTCGCGGATGACGACGGCCGTTCCGGCGACCACGGCCACCAGGACGCCACCGATCCCCAACGCATAGGTGGCGAGCCGTTCGGAGCGCTCCTGGGGCGTCTCCGAGAGCGCCAGACGGGCCGCTTCGGGCGCCGGCGGCCGGGGCGGACCCGGGTCGGGCGTCGGCGAGGCGGGGGGTGTCCCGGGGCCGGCGTCGGCGAGGGCGCGCACCGGGTCGACGACGCCCCAGCCGACGTAGTCGTCGCGGCCGTTGACGGAGCGTACGGCGGTCTGCTCGATCCGGGCGACGATCTGGGCGGCGGTCCACTTCGGGAACTTGGCGCGGAGCAGGACGGCGACGCCGGCGACGTACGGGGCGGAGAAGCTGGTGCCGTTGTCGACGCACTGGCCGCCGCCGGGGACGGTGGAGACGATGTCGACGCCGGGGGCGGCGACGCCCACGAAGGTGCCCGCCTGGGAGAAGGCCGCGCGCTCGTTGTTGCGGTCGGAGGAGGCGACGGCGAGGACGCCGGGGAAGGCGGCGGGGAAGGTGTCCTTGAGGGCGCCGTCCATGCCGTCGTTGCCCGCGGAGGCGACCACGACGACGTCCGACGCGATCGCCCGGGCGACGGCCTTGGCCATCGGCGACTCGGGGCCCAGCGGCTGGGTGGTGTCCTGCGAGATGTTGATGACCTTCGCGCCCTTGGCGACGGCGTGGTCGATCGCCAGTGCCATGGTGTCGGACTTGCCGCTGTTCTTCTCGTCGTTCTGGCGGATCGGGATGACCGTGGCCTCGGGGGCGAGGCCGACGAAGCCGGTTCCCTTGCGGGGACGGGCGGCGATGATCCCGGCGACCTTGGTGCCGTGGCCGACCTCGTCGACGGTGCCGTCGGTCTTGCCGCGCTTCTCGTCGCCGAAGCCGGGGTTCTCCTTGTCGGGCTTGAGGTAGTCCTTGCCCGCCTTGGCGTCGACCGCGGCGCGCAGCTGCGGGTTGACGTCGTCCACGCCGGTGTCGATGACCGCGACCCGGACGCCCTTGCCCTTGGTGTCCTGCCACAGCTCGTCGAGGAGCACGCGCTGGAGCGGCCAGGGGGTGCCCTCGATCTGCTTCTTCATGGGGAAGGTGCACTCGCCTCCGCCGTCGAGGGCGGGGCCGTCGTGCGGCGCCGGTGCGGCGGCCGCGGGGGTCGCCGCGAGGAGGGCGGTGAGGGTGCCCGCGGCGAGCAGGGCGGCCGTGCGGTACGTCGTCGTCACGGTGCCACCCCCCTCAGGAACCCTGCGGCTGACGCGCGCTGTTGGTGTCGAGTCGCGGGCCCTTCGACAGGAACTCCGACCAGGCGATCGGGACGAGGACCGGCGTGACCTTCTCGTACCCGAGACGCTTCTGGGCGTCGCTGGGTTCCGGGCGTCCGTCGGTCTGCTTCTGCTCGCCGGCGCCGATGTCGGAGCGGGCGGAGTCGCTGTCGCCGTTGGCCTGGACGGCGTACCGCAGTCCGGTGTCGGTGACGAGGAAGAGCGAGCCGTCGGGCGCCTTCTGCCGGCCCTGGATCTGGGTGTAGAGCAGGCCGCTGCCCGGGGTGACGTACGTGCTGGTGCCGCCGGCGGTGATGTCGGCGGGGTACTGGGGACCGGCCCAGGTGGTGAGGGTGGTGCCGCCCTTCTCGTCGACGCCGGTGAGCACGCTGCAGACGGTGTCGCGGGCGCCCGCGCCGGAGACGTCGTTGACCTGGGTGGACTTCTCGCTCGGCCAGTGGGCGCGCGGCTGGAAGACGGTGGAGTCCGGGACGAACGCGGAGGCGTCGACGGCGGTCGCCTTGCCGTCCATGTCGAGGACGCCGGTCTGCGGGGCGTTGATGAGGAGCCAGGCGGTGAAGTCGCTGACGGGCTGGACCTTGCCGGGGAGCACGACGTAGTGCTGCGGTCCCGAGCCGGTCTGGGCGAGGAGGATCATGCCGACGCGGTTCTCGGTGGCGGTCAGTTCGTCGCCCGGGACGCCGGCGGGGGCGCCGGCCTGGCCCTCGATGCGCGGGAAGTCGATCTCGTCGCCGGTCTTCAGGGTGGCGAGCCAGTCGTCGGTGACGGGCTGCGGTTCCTTGTTGAGGCCGACGAGGGCGGTGAGGAGGCCCGTGGAGTCGGCCTTGACGGGGTACTTGGTGCCGGTGTGGTCGACGAGGAACTGCGCCTTGCCGGTCTGCCCCTGGACGTAGAGGACCTGGCCGTCCTTGAGCTGCCCGGCCCCCTCGGTGCGCTTCAGGTCGCGGTGGGCGAAGAGGAAGGTGGCCTTCTGGACGCTGGCGCCCTTGCCGCCGCCGGGCTGTTCGCAGACGGCCCAGCGCTTGGCCGTGCCCGCGTCGTCCGCCGTGGGCAGCCGGTCGGGGGCGTACGGGATGCCGAGGATCGGGCCGCGCGGCGGCTTGCCGAGGTCGAGCGTCTTGTCGTCGACCTGGACGACCTGGAACTGGTCGGGGTTGAGCAGCAGCCGGGCCGAGGCGAGGTTGAGGACGGGGTGGAGCAGGGTCTTGGCGTCCTTGCCCTTGCCGGTCTGCAGGACGACGTAACGGGTCGTGGACTGCTTGCCGACGATGACCCGGGTGCCGGGGGTGTCCCAGCCCTTGGGCGCGGAGGGCTTGAACATGCCCCAGGCGCCGAAGCCGGCGACGACGAGGGCGGCGACGATGAGGCCGGGGGCGATGGCGCGCAGCGGCTTCGGCGCCCCCTCCTCCGTACCGGAGGGCGAGGGTTGGAGGAATGCCGCCACCGTGCGCTTCTTCGCAAAGGTGTACGCGTTCAGCTCGTCCCGGCGCGATGCCATGAGTCCCCATTCTCGTCAGGCGCAGTCTTCGCGCGGGGATCGGGGAGGTGGCACCCGGGCCCCGGCTGTCGGACCGGACCCCTACTATGCCTGCTGTCCCGTGGGGTTCGTGGGGCGGGTAGGGTGATCCGGCCGCCAAAGCCCTGGCGGGCCAGGGTGATCGGGATGAATTGAGGGGGATTCTCCATCATGGCTTCCGCGACGCGGACGCGGCCCGCCGCGGCCACCGCCTCCGCGCCCCCGTCCGCCGGACCCGCCGCCTCGGTCTCGCCGAGGCTCCAGGCGCGTCCCGGACACTTCGGTTCGTTCCGATTGCAACAGCTCGTCCTGGTCGAGGTGGCGGCCGCGCTGCTCGCCGTCGCGTGGGTCGTCGAGCCGATGCTGCTGGTGCCCGCGGGTGTGGTGGCGGTCGTGCTCGTGCTGCTCGCCGTCGTGCGCCGGCACCGGCGTTCGCTGCCCGAGTGGCTGGGCACCTTCCTCGCGCTGCGCGCCCGTTCGCGCCGGGCGGCCTCCTTCACGGTGCCGGCCGGCACCGAGCCGGGGCTCGCGCCGGTCGTCGAGTGCGACCCGGCCCTGCGGACGTACGCGTACAGCGACCGCGACCGCCGTCCGGTCGGGATGATCGGCGACGGCACCTTCCTCACCGCCGTGCTGCGGGTCGAGTCGGAGGGCACGGCGCTGCGCCCGGAGCGCGCGGCGCGACCGCTGCCGGTCGGCCTCGTCCGTGACGTGCTCGACGTGGACGGCATCCGGCTGGAGTCGGCGCAGATCGTGCAGCACACGCAGCCGGCGCCCGCCCCGCACCTGCCTCCGCAGTCGATGGCCGCGCGCAACTACGGGCCGCTCCAGGCGCAGACGGGCTCGCCCGCGGTGCGCATCACCTGGATCGCCCTCAAGCTCGACCCCGAACTGTGCCCGGAGGCGGTCGCCGCGCGCGGCGGCGGCCTGACGGGCGCGCAGAAGTGCGTGGTGCGGGCCGCCGACCAGCTGGCGAGCCGTCTGGCGGGCGCCGGTTTCCGGGCGGACGTGCTCACCGAGCAGGAGCTCACCTCGGCGCTCGCCACCTCGACGTGCGCGAGCCCGATGGCGATCGCGCAGGCGGGCCGCGGGCAGGCGCAGACCCGGCGGACGCAGGAGACGGCGCGGACCTGGCGGGTGGACGACCGGCGGCACACGACGTACTGGGTGGGGCGCTGGCCCCAGTTGGGCGGCCGCGGCGGGGGTTCGGGAGCGTCGATGCCGCAGCTGGTGGCCCTGCTGACCTCGCTGCCCGCGCTCGCGACGACGTTCAGCCTGACGCTGAGCGGCGGGGACCGGCAGGAGGTGACGGTGACCGGGCACGTGCGGATCACCGGGCGCAGCGACGAGGAGCTCGTGGCGGCGCGGCACGAACTGGAGCGCGCGGCGCGCGGGGTGAGGACGGGTCTGGTGCGTCTCGACCGGGAACAGGGGCCGGGCATGCTCGCGACGCTGCCGCTGGGAGGTGCGCGCTGATGTCCCAGTCCTCCTTCGGTACGCAGCCGGGCACCGCGTCCTTCGGCGCGCAGCAGGGCGGCGGGACGTTCGGCGGCCAGCCGGGTTCCGGCGCGTTCGCCGAGCGGCCCGGTGCGGGTTCCACCGGCGGCTCGCCCGTTCCGCGGACGGGGCGGGGGTCCCGGCCCCGGTTCGGCTTCGGGCTCGTCGGGCCCCGCCGCGACCGGCACTCCGTCCCCGTGGACCAGCTGGAGGCGCTGGCCCTGCCGGTCGGCGACGACGGCATGGTGATCGGCGTGGACGCGGAGAACCGGCCCGCCGTGCTCGGCATCAACCGGCCCGTGCCGTACGACGTCACCCTGATCGGCGGTCTGTGGACCGCGCAGGTGCTGGCCCTGCGGGCGGCGGCGACGGGGGCCCGGGTGGCCGTCGAGACCGGGCGCGCGCAGGCGTGGACGGCCCTGGCGCAGGCCGCCGGCGGCGGGCAGCCGTGCATCGCGCTGCACGACGTGGGGCGGGTGCCGCCGCAGGGCGCGTCGGCCGGCAGTCCGGTCGTCGTGATCCGGGACTGCGGCATGCGTCCACCGCGCGGCCGGGTGGTGTCGGCGCCCTGGCAGTCGGTGGTGACGCTGCTCCCCTATCTGAGCCCGGTCGCTCCGCGGCTCCTGGAGAAGTCCTCGCTGGTCGGCGTGCAGCGGGTGTCCCCCGACGAGGCGGCGCAGATCGGCCGGATCATGAGTCTGCCGCGCCACGAGCACGAGGCGCTGTCCACCCTCGCGGACGGGGTGACCCTGTGGTGCACGCAGAACGACCGCCAGTTCGTGATGACGCAGGCGACGGATGCCGAGACCGGATTGTTGGGCGGCGCGCGGCGCATGGACTGAACGGCGGTGGAACGGCGCACAGTCGTTCAAGTACGTCCGTTTTTGCATCGTTTTGACATTGTTTTCAACGGTCGGGGTTCTCACTCTGCGGCGCAGCCGGGTCACTTGGGGGCGTGGCCTGACCGCGGGGACGGGCGAGGAGCGCCCGTCGGGCCTGCCCGGCGGATGCCCGCGCCGATTAGGCTGGAAGGGCCCCGCCCACCACGGCACAAGGGTGCTCGACCACACCAGGAGGCAAAGTGAACGGCGATCGCGACGAGATCCACGGGGGTTGGAATCCGCCCGCCGACGATCAGTCCGACGCGGATGCCGCCGAGATGACGGGTGAGTTCACCATCGACTACACCCCGCCCGCCTGGTACACGCAGAACGCGTCGGGCGGAACGGGGGCGGGCGGTGCCACTCCCCCGCCTCCCGTCGGCGCGCCCCTCTCGGTGCCGGGGCTCCCCCCGGTCGCCGGCCCTCCCGTCCCCGGACCGCCCGTCCCCGGCACCCCCGTCCCCGGACTCCCGGCCGGCGGCGGCTTCGAGCCGGGCTGGAACCAGGCGCCGCCGGCCCCGCCGGTCGCCGTGCCGCCCCCCGCGGCTCCGGTCGTCCCGGCCCCGCCGGCTCCCGCTCCCGCTCCCGTGGCGTCGTACGAGACGCCGTCCTACGAGGCTCCGGTGCCGGCCGCTCCGGCACCGGCGGTTACGGCGCCGGCGCCCGCGGCGCCCGCTCCCGAGCCCGCCGCGCCGTTCGGCGGCGGCGAGGTGGAGAGCGGCGCGACCATGCGCTTCTCCCCCGCCGCGCTCCAGCGCGAGATCACCGAGCGCGCGGCCGAACCGGCCGCCGACGCGGCCACGAGCACGGGCCCCGTACCGTCCCCGGAGCCGGCGGACGCTCCGGGAAGCGTGACGACGGAGCCGATCCCGCTCACCGCAGGAGCGCCGCTGCCCACCGCGGCCGCCGCCGAGGACACGGACGGCGCGTCCGCCCCCTCCGGCGACACGGCGCCCGAGACCGCGGCGGACGCCGCTCCCGGGGCCGAGGCGCAGAGCCCGGCGGGCGCGGCCGAGCACCAGGAACCCGTCGCGGCCGACGCGACCGGGCCGGACCTCACGGACGAGACCCCCGCGGACGCGGCGGCGGACACCTCCGAGACGGGCACGGCCGACGGATCCGAGGCCCTCGACCTCCCCGGTGGCACGGACGACGACAGCCGGCCGGACGCGGAGGCCGTCGTCGCCGCGGAGGCCGTCGTCGTCCCCGAGGCCGTCGTCGCCGCGGAGGCCACGGCGCCCGTGGACGCGCCCGGTGCACCGCGGTCGGCCGACGCGCCGGCGCCCGGCGCCTACCCGATCGCCGCGCCTCGGACCACCGACCCCGCCGCCGCTCCGGCCCCGGCTCCGGGCCCGTTCCCGGCCGGTCCGTACCCGTCGGCCGGGGCTCCGGCGCCGCAGGGCTTCGGGCCCGGTGCCGGCCCGGCGTACCCGAGTGCCTCGTCCCCCGAGGTCCCCTCCCCGTACCCGGCGGGAGCTGCGCCGCAGGGCTTCGGCCCCGACGCGGGCCAGGCGCCGTACCCGGGTGCCGGCCCGCAGCCGGGTGTCGCCGGCGCCGCCCCGGGACCGCTTCCCGGCGAGGGCGGCGCGCCCGGTCCGTACCCCGGTCCGGGCGCGCAGGGCGGGGCCGGCCTGCCGCCGCTGCCGCCGTCGTTCCAGCCCGCCGCTCCGGGGCCCGCGCAGCAGTGGCCCGCGCAGCCGGCGCCGGGTGGTCAGCCCTTCCCCGGCGAGCAGCCCGCCCCGGGGGCGCAGCCGCTCCCGGGCGGACAGCCCGCGCCCGGCGCGCAGCCGCTGCCACAGACCGCCGGGTGGCCCGCCCAGCCCGGTCCCGTCGCGCCCGCCGCCGCGCCCGCTCCCGTGCCGCCGCAGCCGGAGGGGCCGGGCGGGTACGGGTACCCGCAGGCTCCCGCGCCGCAGGGCGGTTACGGCTTCCCGCATCCGGGGACGCCTCCGCAGCAGCCGGGGTACGGCTATCCGCAGCAGCAGCCCGGGGTGCCCGGCGGCGTGCCGCCGCAGGCCCAGGCGCCGGGCGGGTACGGGTACCCGCACCCCGGCGCCGTACCGCCGCAGGCGCCCCAGGCCCCTCAGACCCCTCAGGCGCCGGTGCCGCCGCAGGACGGCGGGCAGGCCGTCGACCCGCGGACGGGGGCCGCCTGGCCCTCGCCGGTGACGCACGACCAGCGGGAGCGGTCCGTGCCGGGCGCCCCGCTCGGGTACAACGCGGCCGTCGAGCTGTCCTCGGACCGCCTGCTGCGGAACAACAAGCAGAAGCCGAAGTCCAGCCGTACGCCGGGCAGCGCCGCCCGGTTCAAGCTCGGCGGCAAGAAGGAGGAGGCGGAGCGGCAGCGCAAGCTGGACCTGATCCGGACGCCGGTCCTCTCCTGCTACCGGATCGCGGTCATCTCGCTCAAGGGCGGCGTCGGCAAGACCACCACGACGACCGCGCTGGGCGCCACGCTGGCGACCGAGCGGCAGGACAAGATCCTGGCGATCGACGCCAACCCGGACGCCGGCACCCTGGGCCGCCGGGTGCGGCGCGAGACCGGGGCGACCATCCGCGACCTGGTGCAGGCGATCCCGTACCTCCACTCGTACATGGACATCCGCCGGTTCACCTCGCAGGCGCCGTCCGGTCTGGAGATCCTCGCCAACGACGTGGACCCGGCCGTCTCGACGACGTTCAACGACGAGGACTACCGGCGCGCGATCGACGTGCTGGGCAAGCAGTACCCGATCATCCTCACCGACTCGGGCACGGGACTGCTGTACAGCGCCATGCGTGGGGTGCTCGACCTCGCCGACCAGCTGATCATCATCTCGACGCCGTCCGTCGACGGCGCGTCCAGCGCGTCGACGACGCTGGACTGGCTCTCCGCGCACGGCTACGCGGACCTGGTGCAGCGCTCGATCACGGTCATCTCCGGGGTCCGCGAGACCGGCAAGATGATCAAGGTCGAGGACATCGTGCAGCACTTCCGGACCCGCTGCCGCGGAGTCGTGGTCGTGCCCTTCGACGAGCACCTGTCGGCCGGCGCCGAGGTCGACCTCGACATGATGCGGCCGAAGACCCGGGAGGCGTACTTCCACCTGTCGGCGATGGTCGCGGAGGACTTCGTCCGGGCGCAGCAGGCACAGGGCCTGTGGACCGGCGACGGCCAGGGGGCGCCGCCCCCGCACATGGCCCCGCCGATGCCGGGCCACCAGGGCCCGGGCCAGCCGATGCCCGGTCAACCGATGCCGGGTCAGCCCTTCCCCGGGCAGCCGATGCCCGGTCAGCCCCTGCCGGGCCAGTACGCGCCACCCGGGCAGCCGGTTCCCGGTCAGCCGTACGCGCCCCAGGCTCCGCAGCCCGGACAGCCGTACCCGCCGCAGCCGGGACAGCCCCACCCGGCGCAGGCGTACCCCCCGGCGGGTCAGCCGGTGCCGGGCCAGCCCTTCCCCGGGCAGTACGCGCCCGGTCCGTACGCGCCCGCCCAGCCCGGCGCGGGGCAGCCGTATCCGGCGCCGGAGGCCCAGCCGTACCCGCAGCAGCCGGGACAGCCGGGGGTTCCGCAGTCCTGGCAGCAGCAGCCTCAGCCGGGGCAGCCGCTGCCTCCCCAGGCGGACCACGAGGCGCCTCCGCAGGCGCCGCCAGCCCCTCAGCAGTAGGGCGTCACAGGAGTAGACCAATGAGGCCCCGTATCGGTTCACCGATACGGGGCCTCTTGGCATTCCCGCAGCCCACAAGGGGTTTGAGGGATCGTTGACGACGGCAGACCACCGCTGATACACCTTCGCTTCACCCATCGTCAGCACAAGATCCACGACAGTCATCCGACGCGAGGACACGTCTCATGGTCATGGTCACGAAGGTTCCGCCCCGCCCAGCGCCTGCCCGAAGAGCCCTCCGCCTGCTGCTCGCCGCCGGGGTCGCCGCGACCTCGCTCGCGGCCGTCCCCGGCACCGCCGGGGCGGAGGACGGGAAGTCCGGTGGCACCACCCTCACGGTGGCCGTCTCGCAGAGCATCGACTCGCTGAGCCCGTTCCTCGCCCAGAAGCTCACCTCGACGAGCATCCACCGCCTGGCGTACGAGTACCTCACCAACTACGACCCCGAGGACGCGCGGACCGTCCCCGGGCTGGCGACGGCCTGGACCCCCTCGGCGGACAAGCTGACGTGGACGTACACGATCCGCAAGGACTCGACCTGGTCCGACGGGAAGCCGGCCACCGCCGAGGACGCCGCCTGGACCTTCAACAAGATGATGACCGACCCGAACGCGGCCACGGCCAACGGCAGCTTCACCGCGAACTTCGCGGAGGTCACCGCCCCCGACGCGCAGACGCTCGTCATCCGGCTGAAGAAGCCGCAGGCGACGATGACGGCGCTCGACGTGCCCATCGTGCCCAAGCACGTCTGGGAGAAGGTCGGGGACTTCTCGAAGTTCAACAACGACAAGCAGTTCCCCATCGTCGGGAACGGCCCGTTCGTCATCACGGACTACAAGGTCGACCAGTACATCAAGCTCAAGCCGAACAAGACGTTCTGGCGGGGCGCGCCCCGGTTCGACGAGCTGGTGTTCAAGTACTACAAGGACGGGGACGCCGCCGTCGCCGCCCTGCAGAAGGGCGAGGTCTCCTTCGTCCCGAACCTGACGCCCGCCCAGGCCGCCGCGCTCGCCACGCAGAAGGACATCAAGGTCAACGACGCCCCCGGCCGCCGCTTCTACGCCCTCGCCACCAACCCGGGCGCGAAGGCCAAGGACGGCAAGACCTTCGGCAACGGCCACCCGGCACTGCTCGACCCGGCCGTGCGCAAGGCGCTCTTCCTCGCCGTCGACCGCACCACCCTCGTCGACAAGGTCTTCCAGGGCCACGCCGTCGAGGGCGAGGGCTACATCCCGCCCCGCTTCGGCTCCTACTTCTGGCAGCCCGGCACGGCGCAGAAGCGGGCCTACGACCCGGCCGCCGCGGAGAAGGCCCTCGACGCGGCGGGTTACCGGAAGAACGCAGCGGGCAAGCGCGTCGGCAAGGACGGCAGGCCGCTGGACTTCCGGATCCTCTGTCACGCCACCGACCCCAACGACAAGGCGGTCGGCAAGTACCTCCAGGAGTGGTGGGGCAAGCTCGGCGTCGGCCTGAAGGTCGAGTGCCTGGACAGCGTCTCGGACCCCTGGGTCAAGGGCGACTACGACCTCGCGTTCGACGGCTGGTCGGTCAACCCCGACCCCGACTACGTGCTGTCGATCCACACCTGCGGCACCCTCCCGGCGACGCCGAAGGACACCGGGGCGACGGACAACTTCATCTGCGACCCCGCGTTCGACGGGCTCTACGCGCAGCAGGCGGTGGAGTACGACGCCGCCAAGCGGGCGGATCTGGTGAAGAGGATGCAGTCCCGGCTGTACGACACGGGGTACATGAACGTCATGGCCTACCCGAACGCCCTGGAGGCGTACCGCACGGACCAGATCAAGTCCATCACGACGATGCCGGCGGCCGCCGGAAACCTCTGGGGCCAGGACGGCTACTGGAGCTGGTGGTCGGCCGTGCCCGCGGCCTCCGCCTCCGGCGACTCCGACGGCGGCGGCTCGTCCGCCGGCGTGATCGTCGGCATCGGCGCGGCGGTGGTCGTCGTGCTCGGTCTCGGCGTCTTCCTCGGCCTGCGCCGCCGCTCCACCGCCGACGACCGCGAGTAGGACGTGACGACGGCCAGCACCGCCGCCGACCCGGCGCGGGCCCAGGAGGCCCGCGCCGCGGACGGCGCGTCCCGCACCGGTTCCTCCCTCGGCTACCTCCGCCACGCGGCGGGGAAGCTGGGCGGCGCGCTCGTCTCGCTCCTCGCCGTGCTCGTCACGAGCTTCTTCCTCTTCCGTGTCATCCCCGGCGACCCGGTGAAGGCGATGACGCACGGCGTCCCCACCTCCGCCGAACAACTCGCCACCCTCCGGCGCCAGTTCGGACTCGATCTGCCGCTGTGGCAGCAGTTCACCGACTACTGCGCCAAGGCGCTGAGCGGCGACCTCGGCACCTCGTTCCAGTTCCGCGCCCCGGTCGGGGACCTGATCGCGGAGAAGCTGCCCGCGACCCTGCTGCTCACCGGCGTCGCCGTGGTGATCTACTCGGCGCTCGGACTGTGGCTCGGCACCCGGTCGGCCTGGCGCCACGGCGGCCTCGGCGACAAGCTGAACACCGGCATCGCGCTGACCCTGTGGTCGGTGCCGTCCTTCTGGCTCGGTCTCCTCCTCATCATCGTCTTCTCGGTCGGCATGGGCCCGGTCCCCGGGCTCTTCCCGACCGGCGGCATGGAGTCGGGGACGGGCGAGACCGGCTTCGCGTACGTCCTCGACGTCGCCCACCACCTGGTCCTGCCGGTGGTGACCCTGGTCGCGGTCGGCTACGCGCAGACGCTGCTGGTGATGCGCTCCTCGCTCCTCGACGAGATGGGCGGCGACTACCTGACGACGGCGCGGGCGAAGGGCCTGCGCGACGACGTGGTCCGGCGCCGGCACGCCGTGCCGAACGCCCTCCTGCCCACGGTCACCATGATCTTCATCAACCTGGGCCATGTGGCGGCCGGTTCGATCCTGGTCGAGACGGTCTTCTCCTGGCCGGGCCTCGGCGGCCTGTTCTACCAGGCACTGAGCGTCCCCGACCTGCCGCTCGTCCAGGGCCTCTTCGTCGTCTTCGCCGGCGCGATGATCCTGATGAACCTGCTGGCCGACCTGCTGTATCCGCTGCTCGATCCCCGGGTGGGCCGATGACCTCGACGGAAACGACGACACCGACGGACGCGCCGCGGCCGGCCGGAGCCCCCTCGACGCGACGCTCGCTCGTGTGGGCGCGCCGCCGGAGCACGGTGGCCCGCTTCTGGAAGCGGTACCGCGCCCACCGCGCCGGCCTCCTCGGCCTGGCCGTCCTCACCCTGATCGCCCTGCTCGCGCTCACCGCTCCCTGGCTCGTCGGCGCGGACGTGCAGTCGGTGACGGAGGCCCCGGGCACCGCCCTGGAGCCGCCGAGCGCCGAGTTCCCGCTCGGCACCGACCAGTTCGGGCGGTCGCTGCTCGGGCTGCTGATCTGGGGGGCGCGCATCTCGCTGCTCGTCGGGCTGCTCGCGGCGACCCTCTCCGTCGCCATCGGCACCCTGGTGGGGATCATCGCCGGGCACTACGGCGGCTGGTTCTCGACCGTCGTCATGCGGATCACCGACTGGTTCCTGGTGATGCCGACGCTGGTCCTGGCGATCGTGCTGGCCACCGTCATGTCCCGGTCGATGTGGACGGTGGTCGTGGCCATCGGCGTCACCTCCTGGCCCACCACCGCCCGCCTGGTGCGGGCCCAGACGATCGCCGTGGAGTCCCGGCCGTACATCGAGCGGGCCACCGCGCTCGGCGGCGGCCACGGGCACGTCATGAGCCGGCACGTGCTGCCGAACGTGATGCCGCTGGTGCTCGCCCAGACCACCCTCGGCATCTCGACCGCCATCCTCACCGAGGCGACCCTCGCCTTCCTCGGGCTCGGCGACCCCACCGTCGTCTCGTGGGGCGGCATGCTCCAGGACGCCCGCGAGGCCGGCGCCGTCTCCTCCGGGCACTGGTGGTACCTCGCCCCGCCCGGCATCGCGATCGCGCTGGTCGCGCTGGCCTTCACGCTCTGCGGCCGGGCCGTCGAGTCCGTGCTCAACCCGAAACTGGGGGTGGGGCGATGAGCCTCCTGGAGGTACGCGGCCTGCGGGTGACGTACGGGGCGGGGGCGGACGCCGTCCCCGCGGTCCGCGGGGTCGACCTGACCCTGGCGGCGGGACGGAAGCTGGGGGTGGCCGGCGAGTCCGGCTGCGGCAAGTCCACCCTGGCGCTCGCTCTGCTGCGGCTGCTGCCGGCCTCGGCGCGGATCGAGGGCGAGGTCCTGCTCGACGGCGAGGACGTCCTCGCCATGAAGTGGGGGCGGCTGCGGGCCGTGCGCTGGGCGGGCGCGTCGATCGTCTTCCAGGGCGCGATGCACTCGCTGAACGCGGTGCACCGGGTCGGCGACCAGATCGCCGAGCCGCTCCTCGTGCACGGCCGGTCCACCCCGGCGGCCGCCCGCCGCCGGGTCGGCGAGCTGCTCGAACACGTCGGCCTGCCCGCCGCGCGCGCCGCCGCCTACCCGCACGAGCTGTCCGGCGGGCAGCGCCAGCGCGTGATGATCGCGATGGCGCTGGCCTGCGACCCGCGGCTGATCGTCGCCGACGAGCCGACGACGGCCCTCGACGTCATGATCCAGGCGCA
Organism: Streptomyces sp. NPDC104202; assembly: GCF_055584185.1. Classification (NCBI taxonomy): domain Bacteria; kingdom Bacillati; phylum Actinomycetota; class Actinomycetes; order Kitasatosporales; family Streptomycetaceae; genus Streptomyces; species Streptomyces sp. NPDC104202. The sequence continues at coordinate 25,392 of NZ_JBVJMN010000082.1, forward strand.
GATCCTGCGGCTGATCGAGCGGCTCGTCGCCGAGCAGTCCATCAGCCTCCTCATGATCAGCCACGACCTGGCCGTGCTCGCCGACACCTGCGACCGGCTGGCCGTGATGTACGCGGGCCGGGTCGTCGAGGAGGGGCCGGCGCGCGCGGTGTACGAGGCCGCCGCTCACCCCTACGGGCGGGCGCTGTCCTCGGCGTTCCCCCGCATCGGGGACCCCGCGTCCCGGCGCGCGCCGCGCGGCCTGCCCGGCGACCCGCCGGACCCGTCCGACCTGCCCGGCGGCTGCGCCTTCCGGCCGCGCTGCCCCGTGGCGGTCGACGCCTGCGCCGAGGAGGACCAGCACCTGCGGGAGGCCGGCGAGCAGCGCCGGGCCGCCTGCGTACACGTGGGGAGTACGTCATGAGCGACGTCGTGCGCGACGGCACCGCGGAGCGCGCCGGAGCGGTGGACACCAGGGCCCCCGCGGCCCCGCTGCTCTCCGCGCGCGGCCTGCACGTCACCTTCCCCGGCCGCCGCGGCGCCCCGCCCGCGCGCGCCGTGGACGGGGTCGACCTGGACATCGGCACCGGCGAGATCGTCGCCCTCGTCGGGGAGTCCGGCTGCGGCAAGACGACGCTGGCCCGCTCCCTGCTCGGCCTCGTCCGCCCCACCGCCGGGACGGTCTCCTTCGACGGCGGCCCGCTCGCGTACACCGCCGGGGCCCTCAAGTCCTACCGCAGACGGGCGCAGCTGGTCCTCCAGGACCCCAGCGGCTCGCTCAACCCGCGGCACACGGTGTACGACGCGGTCGCCGAGGGGCTGCGGATCCACGGGTACGCGGGGGACGAACGGGCCGCGGTGGCGGGGGCGCTCGCGCGGGCGGGCCTGCGGCCCCCGGAGCGCTTCCTCCTGCGCTATCCGCACGAGCTCTCCGGCGGGCAGCGCCAGCGCGTCGTCATCGCCGGCGCGCTCGTCCTGGAGCCCGAACTGATCGTCGCCGACGAACCGGTGGCGTCCCTCGACGCGTCGGTGCGCGGTGAGATCCTGGCGCTGCTGCTGCGCCTGCGCGACGAACTCGGCCTCTCCGCCCTGGTCGTGACCCACGACCTCGGGCTGGCCTGGAACATCGCCGACCGCGTGGCCGTCATGTACCTGGGCCGCGTCGTGGAGACCGGCACGGTGGAGTCCGTCCTCACCCGCCCGCGACACCCCTACACCCGGGCCCTGCTGTCCGTCCTGCCCGAGTCGACCACCCCGCCCGTCGTCCTGGCCGGCGAGCCGCCCGACCCCTCCCGCATCCCCTCCGGGTGCCGCTTCCACGCCCGCTGCCAGATCCTCGCGTCCGGGCGGGCCGCGGCCGTCGCCCACCTCTGCCGGGAGGAACCCCTGCCGGTCCTGGGCGGCGGCGAGAGCCGGGCGGTGGCCTGCCACTGGGCCGCGGACGAGACGGAGGAGTGAGAGGAGCGGGCCCGGCGGATTCCGCCGGGCCTCCCCGGCACGACGGCCCGGGCCCGGCACCCCGTGGGGTTCCGGGCCCGGGCCGTCGGGTGTCCGGGGGGGGCGGGCCGCCGGTCGCGGCCGTGCCCGTCAGGCGCCGGGGTGCTCCCGGTCGTACGACGCCGTCAGGTCGCGGCAGCGCTCCACGTCGTCGGCCATGGCCCGCAGCAGGTCGTCCAGGGTGTCGAACTTGAGCATGCCGCGCACGTACGCCAGGAAGTCCACGGCCACGTGCAGCCCGTACAGGTCGAGCCCCTCGCGGTCGATCGCGTACGCCTCGACGGTCCGCTCGGTCCCGTCGAACTGCGGGTTGGTACCGACCGAGATGGCCGCCGGCATCCGCTCGCCGTCCGCCGTCAGCCAGCCGGCGTAGACGCCGTCGGCCGGGATCGCGGTGTGCGGCAGGGTCTCGACGTTGGCCGTGGGGAAGCCGAGCTCGCGGCCGCGCTGCGCGCCGCGCACCACGACGCCCTCGACGCGGTGCGGGCGGCCCAGGATCTCGGCCGCGCCCGCGATGTCGCCCTCGGCGACGAGCCGGCGGGTGAGCGTGGAGGAGAAGGGCTGTCCGCCGCCCGCCGCGCCGCTGACGTACAGGTCGATGACCTCGACCTCGTAGTCGTACGTCCCGCCGAGCTCGGCGAGGAACTCCACGTTCCCCGCCGCCCGGTGCCCGAAGCGGAAGTTGGGGCCCTCGATGACGGCCTTGGCGTGCAGCTTGTCGACCAGCACCTTGACGATGAAGTCCGCCGGGGACAGCTGGGAGAACTCGGCGGTGAACGGCAGCACGAGGACCGCGTCGACCCCGAGCTCCCCGATCAGCTCGGCGCGCCGGTGGTGCGGGGCGAGCAGCGGCGGGTGGCTGCCGGGCCGCACGACCTCGGACGGGTGCGGGTCGAAGGTGACGACGACCGTGGGGACGCCGAGCTCGCGGGCGCGCTCGACGGCCCGCCCGATGATCAGCTGGTGTCCGCGGTGCACCCCGTCGTAGGAGCCGATGGTGACGACGCTGCGCCCCCAGTCCTGGGGAATGTCCTCCAAGCCACGCCAGCGCTGCACTGTGACCGCTCCTCGTCCGCCTGTTCGCCGATTACGCCGGTCTAAGACTGCCATGCCCAAGGCCATCGGTTGGCATCGGCATGGAGGTGCCGTGACTCCGCAGGGTCCGGAGGGTGTCCGGGCCGAGCAGCGGCGCCCAGTCGCCGGGCGCACGCGCCGTCCACCCGGCGAGCAGCACGGCCAGCTCCGGCCGCGTGCGGCAGTGCCCGGCCAGGGCCCGGTCGAAGCGCCGCACGCCCTCGTGCGTCCGGGCGCAGAGCAGGCCCACCCGGTGCGTCAGGTCCCGGGTCCGCGGCTCGCTGCGCCGCCCCGCGCCCTCGGCGGCGGCCGCGAGCAGCGCCTCCAGGACCGACAGCTCCCCGGTCTCCGCCTCGTACCGCTCGTGCTCCAGGAGGACGTCGAGCAGTTCGCCCCGCAGATGGCGGGAGGCTCCGGTGCCGGGGGCCGCGAGGACGCCCGCCAGGGCGCGGCGCACCGCCGCCGGACGGCCCCTGATCAGTGCGTTCACCAGCGGGTACAGGACCGCCCTGGCCGCCGGTCCGTCCTCGAAGCGGCGGTCCACGAAGGCGGCCACGTGCTCCGCGTCCTCGGGGTGCCGGCCGGCGTGGTCGCGCACCAGCACCGCGACGCGGCGGGCCAGGGCCGGCGCGTCGACCTCGGCGAGCGCCCGCAGGACCGCGGCCGCGCCCGCTCCGCCGGCCCGCAGCCGCGTCCGCAGCCCGTCGAGCACCTGCTCCGGATGGCTCCCCAGCGCCGCGGCCAGCGCCGCCGCCGGTACCCGTGGCTCGCTCAGCGCGCGGGGCAGGTGCCGGGCCCGCGTGTGCGGGTCCCGCACCAGCAGGCCCAGCGCCGCCCCGTGCAGCGCCCGGTCCCCGGGGCGGGCCAGCAGCGCGAGCGCCGCGTACCGCAGCAGCTCGCGGTCCGCGGACGTGACGGCGTGCTCGGCCACCGGCTGCCCGTACACGGCCGCCGCGACCCGTCGCTCGGGCCGTCCGTCGTCGTGCGCCCAGCGGTCCACCGCCCTGCACATCGCGGACGGCTCGTCCGCGGCGAGCGCGGCGAGCAGCGCCTCGGCCAGCGGGTGCGCCGTCGCCACCAGCGCCTCGCACAGATCGTCGACCGCCGGACCCCGGTGGCGGTGCAGCAGCTCCTGCGCCGCCGTGCCCACCGTCCCGCCCGGCGTCGCGCGCCCGTCGCCGAACCACCGGCACAGCAGCGGCTGCACCCCGCGCGGATCGGCGACGAGCATCTCCGCGACCGCGTCGAGCGCCCGCCCGTGGTCGGCCCCCGCCCCGTCCGGTCCCGCGGGCGGCGGGTCGGCGGGGACCAGCCGCCGCAGCAGGTCGATCCGCTCGGCCTCCGCGAGCGGCAGGCTCCGCCAGAACTCCGGCCCGAAGGCGGCGAGGGCGGGCGGCCGGCCCGGGCGTGCGCCGATCCGGTCGGCGAGGAGCCGGAGGACGGGCAGGTACGGCCGGGGGTCCGGCAGCCGCCGCAGGGTCTCGCCGAGGAGCCGGGCGGCCCACCAGGGGCCGTCCTCCCCGCCGGGCCCCCCGCCCGCCCCGGTGTCCGCGAAGCGGACGAGGGACGCGACGAGTGCCTGGAGCCGCGGGGCGAGTCCCGCCGGGCCCCGCTCGCGGTGGAGCAGCAGCAGGGCCTGGAGCACCGGGCCGATCCGGTGCGGCGGCACCGGCAGCCGCGCCGCCCCGTCCTCCCGCCCCGCGGCGGCGTCCCGCTGCCGGGGCACGCCGGTGCGGGGCGCGTCGGGCGGGGCGGCGGGCGCCGGGCCACCGGCGTCGGCGGGGAGGCAGGAGGCGCCGGACGGGCCGGGCGCGTCGGGGTCCGGGGCGAGGTGGCGGTGGACGAGGGCGTGGAGGGCGGTGTCGAGGTCGAGGTGGGCGGCCTGGACCCAGTCGGCGAGTTCCTCGTGGGCGAAGCGGTAGCCGGAGCCGGCGGGGACGAGGAGGCGTTCGGTGAGGACGGCGGAGGCCCAGCCGTCGCGCCAGGGGAAGAGCTCCTCGAAGGAGGCGCCGTCGAGGAGGCCGTGCCCGGGGCCGAGCGAGCGGCGGGCGGCCTCGTGCAGCCGGCCGGTGACGCGGGCGGCGAGCCGGCGGACGGCGCCGCCGTGCGGGAGGGGGCGGGAGCCGGCGGCGATGCGGACGGCGACGCGCAGGCACATGAGGTCGAGGTGGGCGGTGAAGATCTCCTCGCGGCCGGGGCGCCCGGGCACGTCGCCGGGGAGCGCGGCGCGGACCTCGGCGAGCAGCCGGAGGGCGAGCGGGTGGCGGGCGTCGGCCTCGGCGAGGTCGGTCTCGCGGAGCCCGTACTCCCGGCGTACGGCCTCGGCCTCGGCGGCCGTGTACGGGCCGAGGAGGACGGCCGGGGGCCGGGTGCCGGGCGGGTGCGCGGCCGGCCGGTGCAGGGCGCCGGGCGCGTAGAGGGCGCCGGCCTGTTCCCAGTGCTCCGGGCGGCAGGCGGTGACCAGGCGGACGTGGTGGGCGCGGAGCCAGTGCTCGGTGGCGGCGGTCCAGTCGGCGAGGCGGTGGGCGAGGCGCGGGGGCATCTCCTCGGGGCCGTCGAGGACGACGAGGAGCGGGCGCCCGGCGTCCCGGGCCAGGGCGGCCGCGCGCTCGGGGGTGGCGGTCGAGGTGTCCCCGGCGGCACCGGAGGCGGCGACGATGCGGCCGGCCTGGTGGAGGGCGCGGGCGACGGCGTCGGCGAGGGACCCGTCGTCGGCGCGCAGGTCGGCGCCGCGCAGCCGGACGGTGGGGGCGGGCTCCTCACCCCGGGCGCGCTGGACGCAGAGCGAGGCGAGGGCGGTGGTGCGGCCGGTGCCGGGGGCGCCGACCAGGGCGAGGACGGGCGTGTCCCCGGCGGTGAAGCGGGCGAACTCGCGGACGCAGTCGGGGCGTTCGACCGGTTCCGGCCAGGGGCCGGTCTCGCGGAGCGGCCCGGTGGAGGTGGCGGTGAGCTCCAGGACGGCGGCGAGGTTGAGGTCCGGCCCGTAGGCGGGGACGGTGGCCGCGTTGCGTCGCAGCAGGGCGGTCAGGGGGCCTTCGGGCCGCAGGGGCACCGCGTATCCGGCGGCCTGCCGGTCGCCGTGGAGGGCGGTGCCGAGGACGGCGAGGACGGTGCCGGTGACGGTGTCGAGGACGGGTCCGCCGGCGGCCTGGCCGCCGATCCGGAGCGCTTCGGCGCCCTCGGTGCCGATGGCGAGTTCGAGGGCGTCGTCGAGGGCGTGGAAGCGGTCGGCGGCGCTGTACGTGACGGCGGCGGGGCCGAGGACGCGGGCCTCGCGCCAGCCGTGGGCGGCGATCCGGACGTAGGTGCCGGGTTCGATCGCGGTGCGGGTGGCGAGGGGCAGGGGGCGGACGCCCAGCCCCTCGGTGCGGACCAGGGCCAGGCCGCTCTCGGGCAGGGGGGTGACGGCCTCGGCCCCGGCGTGCCAGCTCCGGTCGCCGGGGGCGTGCAGGACGACATGGCTGAGCCCGTCGACGGCTTCGTGACTGGTGACGACCGTTCCGTGGTGGTCGGCGAGGAATCCGGTGCCGCGCGGCCGGCCCGCCTGATCGCAGATCCGCACCAGCGTCGCCAGGTCCCCGCGTCCCATGGGGACGACGGTAGGCGGCCGGTGATCACGCCCGCGCGCTCGGCGGGAAACGCGCCCCCCGACACTCCCCCGTTCACTCCGAGCGCCTCCCCGATGGGGTGAATTCAGGGGCGCGGACGGACAAGGATGGCCTGGGGGAAAGAGGAGGGGGAACACCGTGGGGGGGGGGGGGGGGGGGGGGGGGGTCCACGGCGGGGGGGGGGGGGGGGGTAGGTGGCGGCGTCCCTCCCCCTAGAAGAAGGGGAGGGTCTGGTTCTTTCTTGCTTTCT
>NZ_JBVJMN010000083.1:0-27991 GCF_055584185.1 Streptomyces sp. NPDC104202
GGGGCCTTTTTTGGGGGGAGGGTCTTTGTTCCCTTGGGGGACGGGGCCCCGGGGGGGGAACCCCTACCCGGACAACGCCCCGTGGGGTCCTTTCCCTCCGCCCCCCCCCCCGCGTCGGCGCCCCGGGTGGGGCGCGAGGTCACTGCTCAGTGCATGACGGCCATGGCGAGCGCGCGGCGGGCGCGCAGGGAGACGCGCTCGGCGCGGCGCTGCATGCGCCGGGCGGCGACCAGGCGCACGGCCTGGCGTTCCGCGTCGGCCTCACGCTGACGCTCGTGCATATGGGCACGGGCCAGGGCTTCTGGGATGAGTTGCATTTCACGGGTCCTGTTCTGACGCGCGGCGTGGGCCGCGGCGGGGGAGAAGACTGGGGTCGCGGAGCCGAACGGCTCGTCTGCGGAAGAGGTCATCGGGGCCTGCTTCTGGGGATCGTGCGTGAGGGGGCGGTCGATGGTTCCGGTGGCGCTCATGCCGCGACCGGGTTCTTGCGCGGACGGCCACGGGGCCGCTTGCGGGCGACGACCACGCCCTGGACGAAGAGCTCGCCGCCCCAGACGCCCCAGGGCTCCCGGCGCTCTTGGGCACCGGCCAGGCAGGCCGCCACGAGCGGACAGGTCTTGCAGAGGGACTTCGCGTACTCGACGTCGGCCGGGGACTCCGCGAAGAAGACCTCGGGGTCGTAGGCGCGACACGGGACGGGGACGCCGAGGTTCTCGATGGCGTCGTCGAGCGCGGTGAGCGCGGTGAGGGGGGTCAAAGCGGGGTCCTCCGTGAGGCCGGGCAGGGGGATCGAATCGGAAGGCGGTACGGACGGGGCGTGCGCTTCGAGTTGCACGGTGGTTTTTCCTCGTCTGGTCGTTCCGGCCTGTTGGCCGGGGTTTCGGCTGGTACCGGGTGTTCTGCCCGAGGCCCCTTCGCTCCGTCCTCCCCGTTCGGGGACAAACAGAAGGGCCGCGGATCCCGGGTGGGGTTCCGCGGCCCTGAAGGCGCCGGTCTGATCATGGATCAGACTGGATCACTCCAGGGTTCGAGCCCACGGAAGGCCCACATCGTGTGGTGGTGCATCGTCGTCTGCTGCTGGGTGCCGGCACCGGTCGCCGCAAAGCCATAAACCGTGGCCTTGCCTGCTGCTCCTGCTTCCAGTGCCTTGGTCGGTCGCTCATTGCGGCGCTCCACGGCGACCGCGCCGAGACCGGAGAGACCGGCGACGGGCAGGCCGGCGACGGGCAGACCGGTGCCAATGAGAACCGAGGCGGAGAGGCCGAGGGTGCAGGCGGAGACGACCGAGCGATCGGTCATTTTGGCCATGCCGACGAAGCTGGCGGTGCTGACGGAGCTGGTCTGAATGGTCTTGCTGATCACTGGAATCGCCTCCTCTCGGCGTCTCGGAGGGCTCGGGTGCGAGCCGGGCCCTCGATATGTATATGGACAAGTACAGCACGAAGACAGGGCTTCGAAGAAGCCGCCGTTTCCGTGGTTAAGAACCTATGGCGCGTGGCGGGGCAGGCGCAAACTATTTTTCCGACGAGTTTTCCTCAGTCCTCGCCGACGCCCGCCCCTCCCTCCTCACCTGCGCAGATGGCCAGGACGTCGGCCCCGAAGCGGTCCAGCTTCCGCATGCCGACGCCGGCGATCGAGGACAGCTCACCGTCGGTGGTCGGGACGCGCTCGGCGATGGCCATCAGGGTCTTGTCGGTGAAGACGCAGTAGGCGGGCTGGCCCAGCTCCCGCGCCTGGCCGGCGCGCCAGTCGCGGAGCCGCTCGTACAGCCCCTCGTCCATGTCCGAGGGGCAGTCCTCGCAGCGCATGAGCTTCATGGCGCCCGCCTCGGTGAGCGTCGCCCCGCAGACCCGGCAGAGCACGGGTCCCCGCATCGTGCGCCGGACCCCGCCGCCGGCGCCACCGCGGGAGACGCCGCCGCGCCCCGCGGCCGTGGCGCCGCCGAGCGAGCCGGAGCCGGGCCGCAGCCCCTTGAGGAAGCGGCTGGCGCGCCGGGAGGCCCGGCCGCCGGGGGAGCGGGAGAGGGCCCAGGAGAGCGTGAGGTGGAGCCGGGCGCGGGTGACGCCGACGTACAGCAGGCGGCGCTCCTCCTCGACCTGCTCGTCGGTCTTGGCGTAGGTGATCGGCATCATGCCCTCGGTGAGGCCGACCAGGAAGACGGCGTCCCATTCGAGGCCCTTGGCCGCGTGCAGCGAGGCGAGCGTGACGCCCTGGACGGTCGGGGCGTGCTGGGCGGCGGCCCGCTCGTCGAGCTCGGCGACCAGGTCGGAGAGGGTGGCCCCGGGCCGGGCGCGGGCGAAGTCCTCGGCGAGCCGGACGAGGGCGGCCAGCGACTCCCAGCGGTCGCGGACCGCGCCGGAGCCGGCCGGCGGCCGGTCGTTCCAGCCCTTGGTGGAGAGGACGGCCCTGACCTGGGCCGGGAGGTCCTCGGCGTCGTCGAGGAGGGAGTCGTTGCCCCCGGCGCGGGCCGCGCCGCGCAGGGCGACGCCCGCCTCCCGCACCTCCTGGCGCTCGAAGAAGCGCTCGGCGCCGCGCAGCTGGTAGGGCACGCCGGCGTCGGCGAGGGCCTGCTCGTACACCTCGGACTGGGCGTTGATCCGGTAGAGGACGGCGATCTCCCCGGCGGGGACGCCGGCGGCGATGAGGTCGCGGATGCGGCGTGCGGTGCCCTCGGCCTCGGCCGGCTCGTCGGCGTACTCCGCGTAGGCGGGCTCGGGGCCGGGGTCGCGCTGGGAGATCAGCTCCAGGCGGTGCTCGGCGGCCCGGCCGCGGGCCTGGCTCAGCAGTCCGTTGGCGAGGTGGACGACCTGCGGGGTCGAGCGGTAGTCACGGACCAGCTTGACCACGGTGGCGCCCGGGTGGCGGGTGCGGAAGTTCAGCAGGTGGTCGGGGGTGGCGCCGGTGAAGGAGTAGATGGTCTGGCTGGCGTCGCCGACGACGCAGAGGTTGTCCCGGTCGCCGAGCCACAGTTCGAGCAGCCGCTGCTGGAGCGGCGAGACGTCCTGGTACTCGTCCACGACGAAGTGCTGGTACTGCCGGCGGATCTGGTCGGCGATGTCGTGGCGGTCCTGGAGGATGCCGACCGTGAGCAGCAGCACGTCCTCGAAGTCGATCACCGAGCGGTCGCGCTTGAGCTGTTCGTACATGGCATAGATCTGGCCGATCTCGGCCGGGTCGCGGGGGGCTTCCCGGACGGACTTGGCGACCACGGCCGGGTAGTCGGCGGGGACGGTCTGGGTGACCTTGGCCCATTCGATCTCGCCGGTCACGTCCCTGAGCTCGTTGCGGTCGAGCCGGACGCGGCAGCGGGCCGCCGCGTCGGCGACGAGCTGGATCTTCCGCTCCAGGAGCCGGGGCAGGTCGCCACCGACTGCTTTCGGCCAGAAGAACTGGAGCTGCCGGAGGGCGGCGGAGTGGAAGGTGCGGGCCTGGACGCCGCCCGCGCCGAGCTGCCGGAGGCGGCCCCGCATCTCTCCCGCGGCCCGGTTCGTGAAGGTGACGGCCAGCACGCTGGAGGGCTGGAGCACGTTCGCCCGGACGCCGTAGGCGATGCGGTGGGTGAGGGCCCGCGTCTTGCCCGTGCCGGCGCCGGCGAGCACGCACACCGGGCCCGTGAGGGCCAGCGCGACCTCGCGCTGCTCGGGGTCGAGCCCGTCGAGCACCGCGTCGGCCGTCTCCGGGACCTGCGGGAAGAGAGTGGAGTGCGTTGCTGCTGTCACTCCGCCATGCTGCCAGGTCCGGCGGGGTCGGTGCGGAGGACCGTCCACAGGCCGTGGCTCCGGTCATACGAATTCCGGGAATGGTGAGGCCGGGGCGTACGTTCTCCTTCTCGGCACCCGTCAGCGAAACAAGAGGAGCGCCTCGCCATGCAGGGCACTGTGACGATGTACAGCACCACGTGGTGCGGCTACTGCCGTCGGCTGAAGAGCCAGATGGACCGCGAGGGCATCGCGTACACCGAGGTGAACATCGAGCTGGACCCCGACTCGGCCGCGTTCGTCGAGAAGGCCAACGGCGGCAACCAGACCGTGCCGACCGTCCTCTTCCCCGACGGCTCCACGCTGACGAACCCCTCGCTCGCGCAGGTCAAGCAGAAGATCGGCGTCTGAGCCACCGCGCTCTCGGACCCCCGGCCGGCGGACCGCCCGGCCGGGGGTCCTTCGTGTCCGGGGCCGGCCGCCGCGAAGGCCGGAAGCGCGCGGGGGCTCTCAGGGGGCGGCCAGGACCATCAGGTCGTAGCGCTCGTCGACCGGGACCGGGCCGGTGGCGCCCTCGCGGCGGGCGTCCGCCGCCAGGTGGTCGAGCCCGTCCTCGAACTCGGCCGGGCTGAGACGGCCGAACTGCGCCTGGGGGCCGGCCGTCAACCGCGCGTGGTAGGTCCGCAGGTCGTCGGCGACCGGCCGGGCGAAGGACGTGACCTTCCGCACGGTGAAGCCGGCCGAGGCGAAGTCCTCGCGGATCTCGTCCGCCGACGGGAACCGCGTCCGGTCCAGTTCGCGCAGCTTCGGCCAGTAGTCGTAGACGAGCGCGTCCAGGCGGTCCCGGAAGGTCGTCCGGACGACCACCACTCCCCCGGGCCGCAGGACCCGGGCCAGTTCTCCGGCCGCGCGGGGGCGGTCGGGCAGGTGGTGGATCACCCGGGACAGCAGCGCGAGGTCGAACGCGCCGGAGCGGACCGGCAGCGCCTCCGCGTCCCCGCGCAGATAGTGCACCGCGCGGTGGACGTGGTGGCGCACGGCCTCGGCGAGCATCTCCGCGGAGGGGTCGACGCCGACCACCGTCGACGGGGCGAGCCAGCGGGCCGCGGCGGCGCAGAACACGCCGGTGCCCGCGCCGACCTCCACGATCGCGGGGGCCGGGCGGTCCGTGAAGGACCCGATCAGCCGGGTCCAGTCACGGAGCGACGCCTCGGGCATCTCGTCGGCCCGCCGGCAGGCGCCCGCCGGCCGCGCGTCGTCGTCCACCCTGTCCCGCGTCATGACCGGCATCGTGCCAGAGGGCTCAGACCACGTCACCGGGCTTGGGCAGCGGCTTGCCGTACCAGCGCTCGATCAGCCGGGAGGCGATCGAGATGCCGTACGGGGGCACCACCTCGCCCGACTCGAAGGCGGCGGTCAGGTCGTCGCGGGAGAACCAGCGCGCCTCGTGTATCTCCTCGCCGTCCACGGTGATCTCCGAGGAGGTGGCGCGGGCGAAGAAGCCCAACATGAGGCTGGACGGGAAGGGCCAGGGCTGGCTGGCGATGTACTCGACCTCGCCGACCGTGACGCCCGCCTCCTCGAAGACCTCGCGGACCACGGACTGCTCGATGGACTCGCCGGGCTCGACGAAGCCGGCCAGGGTGGAGAAGCGGCCCTCGGGCCAGTGGACCTGGCGGCCGAGCAGCGCCCGGTCCCGGTCGTCGGTGACGAGCATGATCACCGCGGGGTCGGTGCGCGGGTAGTGCTCGGCGCCGCACGCCTGGCAGCGGCGGATGTGGCCGGCGGCGGCGATGACCGTGCGCTCGCCGCAGCGCGAGCAGAAGCGGTGGAGGCGCTGCCAGTTCTCCAGGGCGACCGCGTGCACCATGAGGCCCGCGTCCCGGTCCGAGAGCAGCAGCCCGGCCTCGCGCAGCCCGGCGGGGCGGGCGGACTGGTCCATGCGGCCCGGCAGGGAGTCCTTCTGGAGGGCGAAGTAGGAGACCCCGTCGGCGTCCGTGCCCAGGAAGTAGCGGTGCGTCTCGGTGACCGGCGCCTCGAACGCCGGGGTCATCACGAGCTCGGTGGTGCCGTCGGGCCGGTCGTCGATCAGCACCTGGCCCCCGGAGACCACGAAGACCCGGGTCGTGGGGTGGCTCCAGGCCGCGGCGAGCCACGCCTCGTCGAGGCGGTGGTGGGCCGCCCGGTCGACGCCGCTCGGGGCGGTGAGCGAGATCGGTCGGTCCGCGGACGCGTTGTTCAGGGTGCTCACAGGTGCTTCCAACTCCCCCGGATCGGTGTGTGGGTTCAGCGCTCGGCGCCGGCCGGCCGGCCGGGCCCCAGGGCGGCGGGCAGGTCGCCCCAGAGGTAGGCGGTCGTCTCGACGCCCTTCATGAGGAGATCGAGTTCGATCTTCTCGTCGGGGGCGTGCCAGCCGTCGGACGGGACGGAGATGCCGAGGAACAGGACGGGTGCGTCCAGGACGTCCTGGAGGTCGGCGGCCGGTCCGGAGCCGCCCTCGCGGGTGTAGCGGACCGTGGCGCCGTCGAAGGCCCGGCTCATGGCGCCGGCCACCGCCTTGAGGGCAGGGTGGTCGAGCGGCGTGAGGCACGGGCGGGTCGGGGCGCCGAAGACGATCTCGTGGCGGATGCCGGCCGGGACGAGTCCGTCGAGCCACGCGCGCACGGCGAGCTCGATCTTGTCGGGGTCCTGGCCCGCGACGAGCCGGAACGACAGCTTCAGCCGGGCGGAGGCGGGGACGATCGTCTTGCCGCCGGGGCCCTGGTAGCCGCCGCCGATGCCGTTGACCTCGGCGGTGGGGCGGGCCCAGACCCGCTCCAGGGTGGAGAAGCCGGCCTCCCCGAGGGTGCCGTGGGACTTGGCCGTCCGCAGCCACGCCGCCTCGTCGAAGGGCAGCTCGGCGACGAGGGCGCGCTCGGCGTCGGTGAGTTCGGTCACCCCGTCGTAGAAACCGGGGATGGCCACGTGCTCGTCGGCGTCGTGCAGGGCGGCGACGATCCGGCCGGCGACGGTGGCCGGGTTCGGGACGGCGCCGCCGAAGGAGCCGGAGTGGATGTCCTGGTCGGGGCCGTACAGCTCGATCTCGCAGTCGGCGACGCCCCGCATGCCGGTGCACACGGTGGGCGTCGTCTCGGACCACATGCCGGTGTCGGAGACGATCACGGCGTCGGCGGCGAGGCGCCCGGCGCGGGACTCGACCAGCGCGCGGAAGTGCGGGGAGCCGGACTCCTCCTCGCCCTCGACGAGCAGCTTGAGGTGGACGGCGGGCGCCGTGCGGCCGGTGACGGCGAGGTGGGCGCGGACCCCGAGTGTGTGGAAGAACACCTGGCCCTTGTCGTCGGCCGCCCCGCGCGCGTACATCCGGCCGTCGACCACGGTGGGCTCGAAGGGGTCGGTGTGCCAGCCGTCCTCGCGGGCCGCGGGCTGGACGTCGTGGTGGCCGTAGACGAGGACGGTCGGGGCGTCGGGGTCGTCCGAGGGCCACTCGGCGAAGACCGCCGGGGCGCCGTCGGTCTCCCAGACCTCGGCGGTCGTGAAGCCCGTCCCGGTGAGCTTGGCGGCGAGCCACTCGGCGCTGCGCCGGACGTCCCCGGCCCGCTCCGGCTGCGCCGACACCGAGGGGATGCGCAGCCACTCGGCGAGATCGCCGAGGAAGGCCTCGCGGTGCTGCTCGATGTACGTGCGTACGGCGTGGACGGCGCTGTCCGGGGTCTCGCTCATGCCTCCGAGCCTATCCGGCGTCCGGGGGTGCTCCGCCAAGCAGGATGGCTTCGAGCCCGGCCCGGCCCGGCAGGCGGGCGGGGCGGGCCACCTCGCCCGTGCGGACGTACACGAAGGCGGCGGCGACGTCCTCGGGCGCGAGGCCGTGCTGCTCGGCCCATGCGAGCCGGTAGATCGCCAGCTGGAGCGGGTCGGCGGTCCGCTGGTGGCTGGTCTTCCAGTCGACGATCTCGTAGGCGCCGGTGTCCGGGTCCCGGTAGACGGCGTCGATCCGGCCGCGGACGACCCGGCCACCGAGGGTGAGGTGCACGGGGACCTCGACGCGGTACGGGGTGCGCCGGGCGTACGGCGTGCGGGCGAACGCCTCCTTGAGGCCCTCCAGGTCCCGCTCGTCGAGGATCTCCGGCTCGCCCGCGAAGTCCTCCCCGCCGGGCAGCTCCTCCGGGCCGAGGAAGGGCAGCGGCAGCTCCTCGAAGCGGGACTCCACCCACGCGTGGAAACGGGTGCCGCGGCGGGCGGCGGGCTGCGGCGCCTTGGGCATGGGCCGGGCCAGCTCCTGGGCGAAGCCGTCCGGGTCGGCGGCGAGCCGGAGCACCTGGGAGGCGGAGAGGTACGCGGGCAGCAGGACGTCGCGCGTCGTCGCGCGGGCGCGACGGAGCTCGGTGGTGAGGGAGGTGAGGTCGCGGTCCCAGGAGGCGATGGTCCGGGCGTCCTCGGGGGTGAGCCCGGCATGCGGGGGCTCCGCGGGCGGGGCGGCGGGCTCGCGCGGCGCGGGGACGGCGTCGGCGTGGGTGTCCTCGGGGAGGGCCTCCTCGTCCTCGCCCCAGACGGGTTCCTCGTCCTCGTCCCAGACGGGTTCCTCGGGCCGGGCGGGTTCCTCGGGCCGGGCGGGTTCCTCGGGCCGGGCGGGTTCCTCGGCCCGGGCGGGTTCCTCCCCTGGCCGTGAGTCGTCCGCGGCGGGCGGCTCCTGCGCGCGCGGGTGGTGTGCGCCCGGCTCCGGGCGCGGGGCGCCGGGCCCGTCCTCGGGCGCGTCCGCCCATAGCCGGGCCAGGACCTGCCGCGCCGCCTGCCGCCGGCGGGCGAGGGCCTCGCCGTCGAGCGGGAGGGGCCAGGGCCGGTCCAGGGCGGCGTCCGCGAGCGACGGGTTCGGTGCGTCGGGGGCCGGCTCGTCGGCCCAGGACTCGATGTCGCCGTGGCCCGCCGCGCAGTGCTCGTACAGCGCGTGGAGGAAGTCGGAGGGGCCGCGGGGCTTCTTCTGCGCGGGGCCCCACCAGTGGGCGGAGCCCAGGAGGAGGGAGCGGGGGCGGGTGAAGGTGACGTAGCCGAGGCGGAGCTCCTCGGTGTGCTGGTGGTCCCGCATCGCGTTCCTGAAGGACGTGAGGGACTTGGCGTCCCAGGTGTCGATCGCCGGCAGGGTGGGCGCGTCGCCGCGCAGGGCGTGCGGGAGGACCTGGGGCTGGGAGGTCCAGGACTCGCGGGCCCGGGCGCTGGGGAACTGGCCGGCGACGAGGCCGGGGACGGCGACGACGTCCCACTCCAGGCCCTTGGACTTGTGGGCGGTGAGGACCTTGACGGTGTTCTCGCCGCCGGGGAGGGCGCTGTCGAGGCCCTTCTCGAACTGGACGGCGGTGCGCAGGAAGCCGAGGAAGGCGAGGAGGGTCGCCTCGCCGTCGAGGGAGGCGAAGCCTGCGGCGATGTCGAGGAAGTGGCCGAGGGTCTCGCGGCGGCGCGCGGCCAGGGCCTGGGGCGAGGCGGACAGCTCGACCTCCAGGCCGGTGGCGCCGAGGACCCGGTGGAGGACGTCCATGAGGGGATCGGCGAGCGAGCCGCGCAGGGCGCGCAGCTCGGTGGCGAGGCGCGCGAGGCGCACCCGGGCCTCGGCGGAGAAGGCCAGGCCGTCGTCCTCGGCGCCGCCGGAGCCGCCGAGGAAGGTGTCGAGGGCGTCGGCGAGGGAGACGACCTCGGCCGGGTCGACGCCCTCGACGGCGGCGGCGAGCCGCTGCTCGGGGTCCGGCTCGTCGCCGCCCCGGTGGACCAGGAGGCGGGCGCGGCGGCCGAGGAGGGCGAGGTCGCGGGGGCCGATGCGCCAGCGGGGGCCGGTGAGGAGCCGGACCAGGGCGGCGTTGGCCCCCGGGTCCTGGAGGACCTCGCAGACGGCGACGAGGTCGGCGATCTCCGGCAGGTGGAGGAGGCCGGAGAGGCCGACGACCTCGACGGGGACGTCCCGGGCGACGAGGGCCGCGTGGATGGCGGGGAAGTCGGTGGCCGTCCGGCACAGCACGGCGATCTCGCCGGGCTCGCGGCCGGTGCGGACGAGGTGGGCGAGGGAGTCGGCCAGCCAGTCGATCTCCTCGGCGTGGGTGGGCAGGAGCGCGATCCGCACGCTGCCGTCCCGTTCGGCGCCCGGCGCGGGCCGCAGCGCCTCCACGCCCGCGTGCATGGCGCGCAGGGGGGCGGCGAGGCCGTTGGCCAGGTCGAGGAGGCGGCCGCCGCTGCGCCGGTTCTCGGAGAGGGAGAAGCGGTCGGCGGGCCGGCCGTCCGCGTGCGGGAAGTGCTCGGGGAAGTCGTCCAGGTTGGCGACGGACGCGCCGCGCCAGCCGTAGATGGCCTGGCAGGGGTCGCCGACGGCGGTCACGGCGTGCCCGGTGCCCTGCCCGAAGAGCCCGGAGAGCAGCAGGCGCTGGGCGACGGAGGTGTCCTGGTACTCGTCGAGGAGGACGACCCGGAACTCGCCGCGCAGGATCTCGCCGACCTCGGGCCGGGTGGTGGCGAGCTCGGCGGAGCGCGCGATCTGGTCGCCGAAGTCGAGCAGGTCGCGGGAGCGCTTGGCGGCGCGGTAGCGGACGACGAGGTCGAGGAGCTCGCGGCGGGCGGCGGCCGCCTCGGGGATCTTGCGCAGCTCCGCGTTGCTGAGGCGGGCGCCGGCGAGGGCGTCGAGCAGCGCGGCGTCGTGGGCGTCGAGCCGCTCGGGCGGGACGAGGTGCTCGGCGAGCTCGGCGTCGAGGGCCAGGAGGTCGGTGATGAGCGTCGGGAAGGACCGGCCGAGCGCCGGGTAGGGGCCGGGGGCCTCCCGCAGCACGCGGGCGGCGAGCTGGTAGCGGGTGGCGTCGGCGAGGAGCCGTGAGGTGGGCTCCAGGCCGATGCGCAGTCCGTGGTCGGTCAGGAGCTGTCCGGCGAAGGCGTGGTACGTGGAGATCCGGGGCTCGCCGGGAAGGTAGTAGGGGTCGGCGGCGGCCGAGGGGTCGTGGCCGGGGCCGACGCCGTCCGGGTCCGTGACGCCGGCGCGGACGAGGGCGGTGCGCACGCGCTCGGCGAGCTCGCCGGCGGCCTTGTTGGTGAACGTGAGGCCGAGGACCTGCTCGGGGGCGACCTGGCCCGTGCCGACCAGCCAGACCACCCGGGCGGCCATCACCGTCGTCTTGCCGGAGCCGGCTCCGGCCACGACGACCTGCGGGGCGAGCGGCGCGGTGATGCAGGCCGTCTGCTCCGGGGTGAAGGGGATGCCGAGGAGCTCTTTGAGCTGCTCGGGGTCGGTGATGCGTGCGGTCACCCCAAAGAGGCTAACCGGACCCGCCGACATTCCGGCCCCGTACGGATCCCGGCCCGGTCCTACACCGACGTGCCGGGGTCGAGCCGCGTGAGGTCCACGGTCTGGTCGGCGGGCGGGACGACCACGCGGACGGGCTTGTCGTAGTCGGAGAGGAGCATCGTGCCGGGTTCGTCGCCGCCGGCCTTGACCATCTTCCGGATGTACGGCTTGCCCTCGCGGGCGACGGAGACGGTGGTGGTCTCGCCGTCCTCCTTCTTCACCAGGGTGGCGACGGGGGTGCCGTCGACCTCGGCGTCCGGCCCGCGGGTGAGTCCGGCGCGGTCCTCCTTGTCCTTGCCGAGGTCGGACAGGAGGGACTGCAGGTCGCAGACGCCGCCGAGGTCCTCGCTGCCGGCCTGCCCGGGCGCGATCTTCAGCCAGCGCCCCTTGATGAGCTCGATGGTGGCGGCGATCTGCGGCTCGGGCATGCCCTGGGAGGTCATCGAGGCCCGCCAGAACGCCTCGTCGCCCTTCATGTAGGTGATGTCGTCGGCCTTGCGGAGCTCGGCGACCCCGCCCCTGATCTTCATGCGGCCGGTGCACTCGTCCTTGTCGCTGACGGCGAAGTCGATGTCGAGGGGCTGGCCGTCGGTGACGACCCGGCCGGTCATGCGCAGCGAGGTCGCTGACCGGGTCGCCGTGACGGCCCGGTCCGCGATCTCGTCGGCGGAGAGCCCGGCGAAGGGGTCGGGGGACGGCGCCACGGCGGCGGCGCGCGGCGGGGCCGGGGCCGTGGCCCAGGCCGCCGGGGCGGGGCCCGCGACGGCGACGGCCGCGCAGACGACGGCCGCCGCGCGGAGCGTGCGGTGGGAGTGGGACGTCATGCGAGCCTCCTCGCCGATCCCCCCGGGCCGTCCCACCAGCGTCGCCCCGCGCACGCGTGCCCGCTACTCAGGCGCGGGCGGCCCGTGCGTCAGGAGGCGCCCTTCATGAGCTCCGCCATGTCCACGGTCTGGGCGGCCGGCGGGGCGGCGACGGTGACCGGCTTGTCGAAGTCGCTCAGGTCGACCGTGCCCGGGTCCTTGCCGCCGGTCGTCACGACGCGCAGGATGTACGGCTTGGCCGCGTCCTTGGCGACGTAGAACGTGGCGGTCTCGCCCTTGGCGGTGTCCTTCTTGCTGAGCACGGCGACGGGCTTGCCGTCGACGTCGCCGTCGGCCTCGCGGGTCATGCCCTTGCGCGGCGTGTCCTCGTCCATGTCCTTGACGATCTGCTTGAGGTCGCAGAACGCGCCGGGGCCCTCGTCACCGGCCTCGCTCGGCATCTTCAGCCAGCGGCCCTTGAGGAGCGTGGACATGGCGCCGGACTCCTCGGCGGAGGCGCCCTCGTCACCACCGGAGGACTTCCAGAAGGCGTCGTCGCCCTTCATGTAGGTGGTGCCGCCGGTGCCGACGATGTCGGCCTTGCCGCCCTTGGCGGCCTGCATCGAGCCCTTGCAGTTGCCCTTGTCGTCGACGGAGAACTCGACGGTGGCCTCCTCGCCGTCCGTCTTGCCCGTGCCGTGCATGCGGAAGGCGGTGGCGGCCTTGGTGGTCTCGACCGCCTTGTCGGCGATGGCGTCGGCGGTGAGTCCCGCGAAGGGGTCGGCGGCCTCGGCCTCGTCCTTGGAGCAGCCCGTCGCACCCACGACCACGGCCGCGCAGACCGCCGCCACCGTCCAGAGCTTCCTGTCGACCTTCATGCGCGCACTCCTCACAGCCGTCCCGGACGGCTTTCTCACAGCGTGTCTTCACGACGTCCTTGTGCGGACGTCGCGGAGACATGACCGGTTGGGCCCGGAAAAGGATGTACGGGGGAGAACGTGACGCTCCGCACAGGGAGGCGGCCCGTCGTCTCAGTCGACGACCTGGCGGCCCTCGGGGCGGGCGCTGCACGAGGCCCGGAAGGCACAGGTCGTGCAGTGCTGCCCGGTGCTCGGGGTGAACCGTTCGTCGAGGACCCGGCCCGCGGCGTCGGCGAGCAGCTCGCCGACCCACTCCCCCTCCAGGGGCTGCTGCGCCTGCACCTTCGGCAGGGCGTCCCCGCCCTCCTTCTGCGGGGCGCTCTGGCGCAGCTGGACGAGTTCGGCGCCGCCGGGCTCGGGGCGGCGGCCGTCGAAGACCTCGTCGAGCGCGCCCTCGCGGACGGCCAGCTGGTAGACGGCGAGCTGCGGGTGGTGGGCGACCTCGTCGCGGGTGGGCGCCGACTTGCCGGTCTTGAAGTCGACCACGTACGCGCGTCCCTGCTCGTCGGTCTCCACCCGGTCCATGGAGCCGCGGATACGGACCTCGTAGTCGCCCGCCTCCAGGGTCACGTCGAAGCCGTGCTCGGTGGCGGCCGGGGTGCGGCCTCCGCGGTCGAGCACGTGCCAGCGCAGGAAGCGTTCGAGGGCCACGCGCGCGTGGCCCTTCTCCTGCGCCGACTTCCAGGGCGCGTCGAAGGCGAGGCCGTCCCAGACGGAGTCCAGGCGGGCCATGAGGACGTCGAGGTCGGCGGGGGTGCGGCCGGAGGCGACCTCGTCGGCGAGGACGTGGACGACGTTGCCGAAGCCCTGCGCGGCGGTGGCCGGGGCGGCCGCCTTGACCTCGCGGCCGAGGAACCACTGGAGGGAGCACGTGCCGACCAGGCTCTCCAGGGAGCTCGGCGAGAGCGCCACGGGCCGGTCGCGCTCGCGCAGCGGCGCCGTGCTGCGGGTCGGCTCGAACAGTCCCCACCAGCGGTCCGGGTGCGCGGCCGGCACCATGGGCTGGCCGTCCTCGTCGGTGAGCGCGGCTAGGGCGGCGAGCCGGTCGGCCGCGGCGTCGCGCAGGGCCGGCGAGGCGGCGGGGTCGACGGTGGTGGCCCGCAGCTCGGCGACGAGGGCGGAGACCGCCAGGGGGCGGCGGGGGCGGCCGGGGACGTCCTTCGGCTCGGCCCCGAGTTCGGTGAGGAAGCGGGAGGGCTGGTCGCCGTCCTCGGCCGCGGCCTTCACCGCGGTGACGACGAGCCGGTCACGCGCGCGGGTGGCGGCGACGTAGAAGAGGCGGCGCTCCTCGGCGAGGAGGGCGCCGGGGGTGAGCGGTTCGGCGAGGCCGTCGCGGCCGATGCGGTCCGCTTCGAGGAGCGAGCCGCGGCGGCGCAGGTCGGGCCAGAGGCGTTCCTGCAGGCCGGCGACGACGACCAGGCTCCATTCGAGGCCCTTGGAGCGGTGGGCGGTCATCAGCCGGACGGCGTCCGGGCGGGTGTGCCGGCGGGTGAGGGTGTCCGCGGCGATGTCCTGGGCGTCGAGCTCCTCCAGGAAGTTCAGGACGCCGCGGCCGCCGACGCGTTCCTCGGCGCGGGCGGCGGTCTCGAACAGCGCGCAGACGGCGTCCAGGTCACGGTCGGCGTTGCGCCCCGCGGGTCCGCCGCGCAGGGCCGCGCGCTCCAGACGGCCGGGCCACGGGGTGCCGTTCCACAGCACCCACAGCGCCTCCTCGGCGGTGCCGCCCCCGGCGAGGAGCGTACGGGTCTCGCGGAGCAGGTCGCCGAGCCGCCTGGCCCCGCGCGCGTAGGCGGGGTCGTGGGCGACCAGCCGTTCGGGCTCGGCGAGGGCGCGGGCGAGGAGGACGTCGGAGGGCGGCGGGACCTTGTTGCCGGCGGCGCGCTCCTCGTCGCGCAGGGCGCGGCCGAGGCGGCGCAGGTCGGCGGGGTCGACGCCGGCGAGGGGGGAGGCGAGGAGGTCGAGGGCGGTGTCGACGGGGAGCCACGCGGCCGCGCCGGCGGCCGGCGCCGCGTCCGCCCCGGCCTCCTGGAGGTCGTCGTCCCGGGGCTCGGCCTCCTGGGGCTCGTCGTCCTGAGGCCCGGCCTCCTGGAGGTCGTCGTCCCGGGGCTCGGCCTCCTGGGGCTCGTCGTCCTGAGGCCCGGCCTCCGGAACGGACGGGGCGGCGGAAGGGGACGCCGAGGAGACCGCTCGCAGCGCCAGGAGGAGCGGGGCGACCGCCGGTTCGTGGCGGAGGGGGGTGTCGGCGGCGTCGGTCTCCACGGGGACGCCCGCGGAGGTGAGGGCGCGGCGGAGGGAGGGGAGCGCGGCGGCGGCGCGGGTGAGGACGGCCATGTCCTGCCAGGGGACGCCGTCCTCCAGGTGGGCGCGGCGGAGGAGGTCGGCGATGTTCTCGGCCTCCGCCGAGGCGGTGGGGTAGGTGTACGCCTCGGCCCGGCCGCCGTCCCGCACCGCCGCGAGGTCGCGGTGGGCGCGGACCTTGTCGGCGGGGAGCCGGGGCATCGGCATCCGCTGGGCGAGCTGCCGGGTCGCGCCGAGGAGGGTGGCGCCGGAGCGGCGGGAGGCGCGCAGGACGCGGACGTCGGCGCCGCCGAAGGAGGCCGGGAAGTCGAGGATGCCGTTCACGTCGGCGCCGCGGAAGGCGTAGATGGACTGGTCGGGGTCGCCGAGGGCGACGACGGTGGAGCGTCCGCCGCCGGTGAGCCGGTGCAGCAGCCGGACCTGCGCCGGGTCGGTGTCCTGGTACTCGTCGACGTACACGGCGTCGTACGCGGGGAGGGTGACCCGCTCGGCGAGCAGGACGGCGCGGTGGACGAGCTCGGTGTAGTCGAGGACGCCCTGGAGGTCGAGGACGTCGAGGTACTCGGCGAGGAAGCCGGCGGCCGCCTTCCAGTCCGGGCGGCCGACCCGGTCGGCGAACCGGGCCAGGGCGTCGGGGCCGAGGCCCAGCTCGCGGGAGCGGGCCAGGACGGCCCGCACCTCGTCGGCGAAGCCGCGGGTGGTGAGGCAGGCGCGGAGTTCGTCGGGCCAGCCGACCCGGCCGAGGCCCGCCTTCTCCAGGTCGATCTGGCCGGCCAGCAGCTCGCGTACGGCGAGGTCCTGCTCGGGTCCGGAGAGCAGCCGGAGCGGTTCGGCGAAGAGCTCGGCGTCCTGATGGGCCCGGATCAGGGCGTAGCAGTAGGAGTGGAAGGTGGTGGCCTGGGGCGGGCGGCGGCCGCCGAGCCGGGCGGCCATGCGGTCGCGGAGCTCGACGGCGGCCTTGCGGCTGAAGGTGAGGACGAGGAGGCGCTCGGGGTCGGTGCCGCTCTCCACGCGGGCGGCGACCGCCTCGACCAGCGTCGTCGTCTTGCCGGTGCCGGGTCCGGCGAGGACGAGGAGCGGTCCGCTCGCGTGGTCAACCACCTGCCGCTGGACTGCGTCCAGCTGAGGGGGATCCTGGGGGGCCGGTGTGGTGCGCACCAGCCGGTACGCGCCCGGGGTCCGCTGCCGTCCCGAACCCGGGTACGGCTGTCCCTGGTGCGGCGGCGTACGCCGGGTGGTGGAGGAGGTGCTCACGTGGATCGCCGGTCCTGGTGGGTGTGGTGGTGCGGGTGAGGCGGCCGTGTGCCGTGGCCGCCGCCTCGGGAGACGCGAACGTCGACGTTACGCGAAGCGGGCCGTCGACGAGCCGTACTCCGGGCCGCTTCCACCGCGGCGGGGCCGTCCCGCCCGCGCCTTCCTGGCCCCCGCCCTCAGGTGTGAGTTCCGGCACCCCCGGCGCCGCCGGCGCCGTCCCGCCGGCCGGGGTCCGGGGTGCCGTCCCAGCGCGCCCGCCGCATGTCGACCCGGGGCACGTGCCCCTCGGCCGACGGGCCCGCCGCGCGCAGCGGGGTGCCCTCCTCGCGGTAGTGGCCGAGGGCCCGCAGCTCGTGGCCGGGGAGGATCGTGCCGTCCGCCCGGACCACGCGCCACCACGGCGCCGCACCGCCGTAGAGCGCCATCACCCGGCCCACCTGCCGGGGGCCGCCCTCGCCCAGCCATTCGGCCACGTCTCCGTAGGTCATGACCCGGCCGGGCGGGATCCCGTCGGCGACGTCGAGCACCCGCTCCGCGTACTCGGGCAGTTCTCCGGTCTCCCCCACGGGCTCCTCCATGCTCATCCGCACCATCCTGCCTCACCCCACCGACATGGCCCTGATGCCTCCGCGCGAGGGCTCTTCGTGCCACCATCGTCCGGGCGGTGACTGGTGATACGAGATCAAGAGCGACAAGTACGAGAACAAGAACGTGATCGAGAAGACACGCGGGCAGAGACGGACATGCTGATGGGGCAGGACACGCAGCCTCCCGAGGGGGGCGAGGCCGACGTGCCCGAGCGGGTCTCCGGCGACGAGCCCCTGCTCGCCGCCCGGGTCCACCGGCCGTCCGACCTGATGCGGCTGCTCGTCGGCCTGCTCGCCATCGGGCTGGTCATCGCGATCGCGGCGTTCGCCCACGCCACGACCTCGGGCCTGGAGGAGGACATCAACAAGGGCGCCGTCGGCGCCCCCGACGTCTTCGTCAAGATCGCCGGTCTCTTCTCCTCCATCGCCGTCCTGCTCGTCCCGGTCGCCTTCGCCATCGAGCGGCTGATCAAACGCGACGGACTGCGCATCGCCGACGGCGTCCTCGCCGCCGTCCTCGCGCACGGCGTGACCCTCGCCACCGACCTCTGGGTCGCCCAGGCCGCGCCCGGCACCATCCAGGACGCACTGACCCAGCCGCAGTCCGGCGGCGGGCTGACCGACCCGGTGCACAACTACCTCGCCCCGGTCATCGCCTACATGACCGCCGTGGGCATGGCCCGCAGGCCCCGCTGGCGGGTGTCGCTCTGGGTGGTGCTGGCGCTCGACGCCTTCACCATGCTGGTGGCCGGCTACACCACCGCCCTGTCGATCATCCTGACCGTGCTGATCGGCTGGACCGTCGCCTACGGCACCCTCTACGCGGTGGGCTCGCCGAACGTGCGGCCCACGGGACAGACCCTCCTCGCCGGACTGCGGCGGGTGGGCTTCCGGCCGGTGACGGCGCTGCGCGCCGAGGGCGTGCCCGACGCGGCGGACAGCGGGGACCGCGGCCGCCGCTACATCGTGACCCTGGAGAACGGTCCGCCGCTCGACGTCACCGTCGTCGACCGGGAGCAGCAGGCGCACGGCTTCTTCTACCGCGCGTGGCGGCGGATCACCCTCCGGACGATCACCACCCGCCGGTCGATCGTCTCGCTCCGCCAGGCGCTGGAGCAGGAGGCGCTCCTCGCGTACGCGGCGATCGCCGCCGGGGCGAACGCGCCGAAGCTGATCGCGACCTCCGAGCTCGGCCCGGACGCCGTGATGCTCGTGTACGAGCACATCGGCGGCCGGAGCCTGGACTCGCTGGACGACGAGGAGATCACCGACGAGCTGGTCACCGGCGCGTGGCGGCAGGTCAGGGCGTTGCAGTCGCGCCGGATCGCGCACCGCAGGCTCGCGGGGGACGCGATCCTGGTGGATCGTTCCGGCAGGGTGGTCCTCACCGACCTGCGGGGCGGCGAGATCGCGGCCGGCGATCTGGTGCTGCGGATGGACATCGCCCAGCTGCTCACCACGCTCGGCCTGCGGGTCGGCGCCGAGCGCGCGGTGGCCGCGGCCGTCGAGGTGCTCGGCCCGGACGCGGTCGCCGACTGTCTGCCCCTGCTCCAGCCGATCGCGCTGAGCCGCTCCACGCGCGCGACGCTGCGGAGACAGGCCCGGGATCGGTCGGCCCGCGAGCGGGAGGCCGTGCTCGCCGCCTCGGAGGCGGCCAAGCACGAGCGGGAGCTGGCGAAGGACGCGGCCTCGGCCCCCGCCGACCTGAAGGACGTGCGGGCGGAGACCAAGGCCGAGAAGAAGGCGGACAAGAAGGCCGAGAAGCGGGCCCTGGACGAGGCGCTCGACGAGGCCCGCGAGGAGGACCTGCTCGCCCAGATCCGCCAGCAGGTGCTGCTGATCCGCCCGCAGGCCCCGGTGGAGCCGGTGCGGCTGGAGCGGATCAAGCCGCGGACCCTGGTCAGCCTCATCGCGGGCGCGGTCGCCGCCTACTTCCTGCTTTCGCAGATCGCCCGGACGCCGCTGTCCACGGTCAGCGAGGCGGACTGGCGCTGGGTCGCGGCAGCCGTGGTGTTCTCCGCGCTCAGCTATGTGGCGGCGGCGATGAGCCTCCTCGGGTTCGTGCCCGAGCGGGTGGGGTTCTGGCGGACGGTGGTCGCGCAGATCGCCGGTTCGTTCGTGAAGATCGTCGCCCCCGCGGCCGTCGGCGGCGTCGCCCTGAACACCCGCTTCCTCCAGCGCGCGGGCGTCCGGCCCGGCCTGGCGGTGGCGAGCGTCGGCGCCTCGCAGCTGTTCGGTCTCGGGGCGCACATCCTGCTCCTGCTCTCCTTCGGCTATCTGACGGGGACGGAGAAGTCGCAGTCGTTCACGCCGTCGAGGACGGTGATCGCGGGCCTGCTGACGGTGGCGGTGCTCGTCCTGGTCGTGACGGCGATCCCCTTCATGCGCAAGTTCGTGTCGACGCGGCTGCGCTCGCTCTTCGCGGGCGTGGTGCCGCGCATGCTGGACGTGCTCCAGCGGCCGATGAAGCTGGTGACCGGCATCGGCGGGATGCTGCTGCTCACGGGCGCGTTCGTGCTCTGCCTGGACGCCTCGATCCGGGCCTTCAGCGACGGCAACCAGTCGATCAGCTACGCGAGCGTGGCCGTGGTCTTCCTCGCGGGCAACGCGCTCGGCTCGGCGGCGCCGACGCCGGGCGGTGTCGGCGCGGTCGAGGGCGCGCTGACCGCCGGCCTGGTGGTCGTGGGCCTGCCGATCGAGGTCGCGACCCCGGCGGTGCTCCTCTACCGCCTGCTCACCCTCTGGATCCCGGTCCTGCCGGGCTGGCTCTGCTTCAACTGGCTGACGAAGCGCGAGGCGCTCTAGGGTCTGTCGTCAAAATCCCCTCTGCCCCGCCCTTCGGGCAACGAGGGGATTTTGACGACACCCCCTAGGTCCTGCCGATCAGGCCCCGCGAACCCGGCATGACCGGCAGGCCACCCCCGGCCACCCGCATGGACCTCCGTCCCGCGCGGGGGCGGGGGCGGCGGCCCACCATGGGGGTATGCCGATCTCCGTCGCCCAGCGCGCCGCACTGCTGACCGCCACCACCGTGCTGCTCGCCGCCGGGTGCTCGGACGGGGGCGACGACACGGCGGAACCGACGAAGGCGAGCGGCACCGGGGTCGCGGCGCTGACGGAGCAGAAGCTGTCCTGGGCTCCCTGTCCGCCGCCGTCGGCGGCCGAGGGCGGCGGGCCGGCGCCCTCCCCGCTGCCCGGCGGCGCGGCCTGGGAGTGCTCCTTCCTCCAGGCTCCGCTGGACTGGTCGGTGCCGGAGGGCGAGACGATCGAGCTGGCGCTGATCCGGGCGAGGGCGAAGGACGGCGCCCGCCGGATCGGCTCGCTCGTCTTCAACTTCGGCGGCCCCGGCGGCTCCGGGGTCACCGCCCTGCCGGGCTTCGCCGCGGACTACGAGACCCTGCGCAGCCGCTACGACCTGGTCTCCTTCGACCCGCGCGGGGTGGGCCGCAGCGACCCGGTGGAGTGCGCCACCGACAAGGAGCTCGACGCCTACTACGCCCTGGACTTCACGCCCGACGACGAGGCGGAGGAGCGGACGCTGTCGGAGGCGCAGAAGAAGTACGCGGGGGGCTGCGAGCGGGACTCGGGCGCCGCCCTGCCGCACGTCGGCACCGAGAACGCGGCCCGGGACATGGATCTGATGCGGCAGGTCCTCGGTGACGACCGACTCCACTACTTCGGCATCTCGTACGGCACCGAACTCGGCGGCGTGTATGCCCACATGTTCCCGAAGAACGTCGGCCGGGCCGTCTTCGACGCGGTGGTGGACCCGGAGGCGGGCGTCGAGGACGGCGCCCTCGGCCAGGCGAAGGGCTTCCAGCTCGCGCTGGACAACTTCGCCCAGGACTGCGTCGACCGCGGCGACGCGTGCACCCTGCCCGGCTCGACCGTGGCCGAGATCGAGGGCTTCGTCATGGAGCTCCTGGCGTCGCTGGACAAGAACCCGATCCCCGGCATCGGCGACCGCAAGCTCACCCAGACGCAGGCGACCAACGGCATCGCGCAGGCGCTGTACTCGAAGGACTACTGGACCTATCTGGAGCAGGGCCTCGACGCGGCGGACGGCGGCGACGGGGCGCTGCTGCTGTCGCTCTCGGACGCGATGAACGGGCGCGACCAGAACGGCTCCTACAGCAACATCCAGGCCGCCAACGCCGCCATCAACTGCGTGGACTTCAAGGAGCGCTACACGCTCGGCCAGGCGAAGGAGCGGCTCCCCCAGTTCCGGGAGGCGTCGCCCGTGTTCGGCGACTTCATGGGCTGGGCGCTGGCGAGCTGTTCGCAGTGGCCGGTGCCCGGCGTCTGGGAGCACCCGGACGTGTCGGCGCCCGGCTCGGCCCCGATCCTGGTCGTCGGCAACACCGGCGACCCGGCGACGCCGTACGAGGGCGCCCGGGCGATGGTGAACGCGCTCGGCAAGGGCGTCGGCGTGGAGCTGACGTACGAGGGCGAGGGCCACGGTGCCTACAACAGCGGCGACACGTGCGTGAAGAAGGCGGTGGACGCCTATCTCCTGGACGGCAAGGTGCCGCCCTCGGGGACCGTCTGCAAGTAGCCCGGCCGCCCCTCGGCGCACGGGAAGGGCCCGGACCTCGTGGATGAGGTCCGGGCCCTTCACGGTGCCGAGGGGGCGGGGTGTCCTAGTAGACCGGCTTCTCGGGCTCGATCTGGTGGACCCAGCCGATCACGCCGCCGCCGACGTGGACCGCGTCCGCGAAGCCCGCGGACTTGAGCACCGCGAGGACCTCCGCACTGCGGACACCCGTCTTGCAGTGCAGGACGATCCGCTTGTCCTGCGGGAGGTCCTGGAGGGCGGTGCCCATCAGGAACTCGTTCTTCGGGATCAGTCGCGCGCCCGGGATCGAGACGATCTCGTACTCGTTCGGCTCGCGGACGTCGATGATGTCGATGTTCTCGCCCTCGTCGATCCACTCCTTGAGCTGCTTGGGAGTGATCGTCGAGCCGAGCGCCGCCTCCTGGGCCTCCTCGGACACGACGCCGCAGAAGGCCTCGTAGTCGATGAGCTCGGTGACGGTCGGGTTCTCGCCGCAGACGGCGCAGTTCGGGTCCTTGCGGACCTTCACCTGGCGGTACTGCATCTCCAGGGCGTCGTAGATCATCAGGCGGCCGACCAGCGGGTCGCCCACGCCGGCGAGGACCTTGATGGCCTCGGTGACCTGGATGGAGCCGATGGACGCGCACAGCACGCCCAGGACGCCGCCCTCGGCGCAGGACGGGACCATGCCCGGCGGCGGGGGCTCCGGGTAGAGGCAGCGGTAGCAGGGGCCGTACTCGGACCAGAAGACCGATGCCTGGCCGTCGAACCGGTAGATCGAGCCCCAGACGTACGGCTTGTTCAGCAGCACGCAGGCGTCGTTCACCAGGTAGCGGGTGGCGAAGTTATCGGTGCCGTCGACGATCAGGTCGTACTGGCCGAAGATCTCCATCACGTTGTCGGCCTCGAGCCGCTCCTCGTGAAGGATCACGTTGACGTACGGGTTGATGCCGAGCACGCTGTCGCGCGCCGACGCCGCCTTGGAGCGGCCGATGTCGGCCTGGCTGTGGATGATCTGGCGCTGGAGGTTCGACTCGTCGACCTCGTCGAACTCCACGATGCCGAGCGTGCCCACGCCGGCGGCGGCCAGGTACATCAGCGCCGGCGAGCCGAGGCCGCCGGCGCCGACACACAGCACCTTGGCGTTCTTCAGCCGCTTCTGCCCGTCCATCCCGACGTCCGGGATGATCAGGTGGCGGGAGTACCTGCGGACCTCGTCTACGGTGAGCTCGGCAGCCGGCTCGACCAGGGGTGGCAGCGACACGGGGACTCCGGTTGTCGGTATGTCAGTACGGTTGTTCTCCCCGTAACACTGCCACGCCCCTCCTCATTCCGAGACACCCGGTCCGATCCGCGAGACGATTTCGTCCCAGTAGCCGGGCAGCGAGTGGAATGGCGCGGTTTGTCCCGGGCCACCCGGGCGGTCGGTGAAGAAGATCGTCCCCGCGCCCTGCCAGCGGGCCACCCGCAGGGCCTCCTCCAGGTGCGTGCGCGGGACGCCGTGCACCAGGTGGACGAACTTCGACTCCGCGTAGTCGGCGGTCCACTCCGCCACCTGGGACCAGCGGTAGTCCACCCAGGGGCCGGAGAAGGTCACGAGCTGGTCGGCGGCCTCGGCGTAGCCGGGATGCGGAGGGGTGCCGTGGCCGAGGACCAGATGGGCCTCCCCGCCGAGGATCGCCTCCAGGGTCGCCGTGACCCGCCGCGTCCCGGCCAGGTCGGCCCGGTCCGCGGGGGCCCGGTCCAGGTAGAAGCCGCCCACCTTGTACCAGTCGAGGAAGCGGTGGGCGTCCGAGACGAGCTCCCCGAAGGGCCGCCGGCCGTGGTCGGCGTCCAGGTGCCCGAGGACCCTGACCCCGGCGTTGCGGAGCTTGCCCGCCGCCTCCAGGCAGTGCGGGTCGGGCCGGCTGCCCGGCCCTTCCGCGACGTTGAGCACCGCCCAGTGCACCGGGGTCCCGGGACGGGTCAGCTCGGCCCACTCGACCGGGGCGAGCAGCGGGTGGGCGTAGCCGGGGACGCCCACGCCGAGCGCCTGGACGGCCCCCGTGGCGGTGGTCGTCGTCAGATGCGACACGCCGCCTCCATCCAGATGTCCGCGAGCGACTCCTCCAGGTTGATCCGGGGCCGCCAGCCCAGCCGGTCGCGGGCGGTGCGGACGTCGGCCTGCTGCCAGGGACCGCAGCCGTCGGGGTACGGGTACGGCGCGGAGGCGAGCTGGTCGGCGATGGTCCCCTCGGTGCGGGGCGCGCCGATCATCGGGCGCTGCGCCAGGCCGTGCGGGGCGTCCAGCTCGTGGAGGTTGCCGGAGTAGCCGGCCACCCGGGCGAGGACGGCGGCGGCGTCGCGGAGCCGGACCGCGCGGCCGGTGCCGATGTTCACCACGCCCTGCGCGGCGGAGAGCGAGGCCGCGTGCACGGCCCGGGCCACGTCCCGCACGTCGACGAAGTCGCGCTGCACACCGAGGCCGCTGAGCTTGAGCTCGCCGTCGCCGGCCTGCATGGCCCGGCGCATCGCCTCGGCGAGCCGGCCGAGCGGGGAGCCGGCGGGCGTGCCGGGGCCGACGGGCGAGAAGACCCGCAGGACGACCGCGTCGAGGCCGGAGCCGAGGACGAGTTCGGTGGCGGCCAGCTTCGACACCCCGTACGGGCCTCCCGGGCGCGGCACCGCGTCCTCGGCCGTGGAGGAGCCGGCCTGGCTCGGCCCGTACTCCGATGCGCAGCCGACCTGGACGAGGCGGGCGCCGCAGCCGCTGCGGCGCAGGGCCTCGCAGACGGTGGCGACGGCGACGGTGTTGTGCCGGGTCAGTTCCCGGGCGCCGCCGCGGGTGGCGCCCGCGCAGTTGACCACGACCCCCGGGTGGACGGCGTCCAGGAAGCGGGTCAGCGCGCCCGGACTGCCGGAGGCGAGGTCGAAGCGGACGTCGGCGTCGTCGCCGCGGCCGAGGGCGGTGAGGTGGACGGCCGGGTCGGCGAGCAGCCGGTCGGCGACGAAGCGTCCGATGAAGCCGTTGGCTCCGAGCAGCAGCACCCTCATCGTGCGGCCCCTTCGTGCCGACCGGCCGGTGCTGGGGGTTGACGGGTCATGGTCTTCGGTCTCCTTGCGGGGTGATGAGGGGGGTGGGGGCGGGACGTGCCCGCGGCGTCGGCTCCGCGGGAGCGGGGTGGTGCGGGGGGAGGCCCGGCGGGGTGTCGGCCCCGACGGGCCTCCCGGTCTCTCGGGGGTCTTCACGGGGTGGCGTGGGCGGAGGCCCGGACGAGGGCGCCGGACGCGTGGGCCAGCAGCCCGAGCGCGGCGGCGCCGCAGACGAGGGTGGGCACGGCCCCGGGGCCCCAGGCGTCGGCGAGGGCGCGCACCGGGGCGGCGAGCCCGTCGAAGCCGGGGAGCGGGACCCGGGCGGCGAGGACGCTCGCGAGGGCGAGGACCTCGGCCGCCGCGGCGGCGGCGAGGGCGGCTGAGGCCGTCTCGGGGAAGCCGTGGACGGTGAGGAGCCGGGCGAGCAGGAGGAGCGCGCCGAGGGCGAGGGCGCCGGGGCTGAAGCCGGTGAGGGCGAGCAGCGCGGCGAGGGCGAGCAGCTGGAGGGCGACGGTGCCGAGGAGGAGCGGCCGGACGGCGGCGGCGAAGTCGGCGAGGCCGCGGCTCTCGGAGATCCGCAGGCGGGCCCGGCTCGCGAAGAGGTGCGCGCACCAGGCCGCGGGGGCCACGGCCAGGGCGAGCCCGAGGAGCGGGTGGGGGTCGAGGTCCCAGCCGCCGTCGGGGCCGCCGCTGAGGACCTGGGCGAGGAGTCCGTCGCCGCCGACGGCGTACGCCAGGAGCCAGAGCGTCCAGAGCCGGGCGGCGGGCACGGCGCTTCCGTCCGGGACCCGGAAGGGTCCGCGCCGGACGGCGAGCACCAGCGCGGCGGCGAGAGCCGGTACCGCGACGGCGGCGACGGCGGTCCGCAGGGTTCCGTAGGCGAAGGCGAGAGCGATGCCGGCGAGGCCCGCGACGGCGCCGGGGGCGAGGACGGCGAGCGCCCAGGGGGCGCGGTCGGGTTCCGGTCCGGCCGCGGGCGCGGCCTTCCCCTGTCCGCGCGGCACGCGCGCGTACAGCTCCTCCGCCAGGGAGAACACGTCCCGGTGCCGGAACCGCGCCGCGGTCCGGTCGGTGAACCCCTGCGCCTCGAGGCCGGCGGCGATCTCCAGCGGGTCCACGGCCCGCTCGCACAGCTCCCGGTGGCGGTGCATGAGCACCTTGACGGGGTCGGCCTGGCCGCGCCGGGGCCGGGGTGCGGCGGGGGCCGCGGGCGCGGGGGCGCGTTCGCCGGGGCGGGCCGCGGCCGGCGGTCGCGTCCGCCAGGCCGCGCCGCCGACCGGGGCGTCGGGGCGGTCTCCGGACGGGCCCGCGGGCCGGGATGCGGCGGGTCCGGGAAGCGTCGGCGGGGCCGTCTCCGGCGAGGGGGCTATCCCGGCCGGGGCGGCGTCCACGGGGGCGGCGGGCCCGGCCGGGGCGGCCGGGTCCGGGACGTCGGGGGCGCGCAGGTCGAGGCCGGTCACGGCGGCCCCCGGGTCGGCGGCGGCCGGCGGGGTGAGGGCGGGCGCGCCGAGGAGGGCCTCGGAGCGGGCGTCCCAGGCTCCGGGGCTCGTCGGGGCGGCGGGGCCGCGCATGGGGGTGCCTCCTTCAGGCATCGGGGCCTCCCGCGCCCGCGGTCAGGGCGGTGTGCGTCCAGCTGCCGGGCACGTGGGCCTCGGCGGGGTGGGCGAAGGGCACGCCGTCCCCGAGGCGGTGGCGCACCGGCGTGTGGGAGAGGAGTTCGAGGTAGATGCCGCGGAAGGCGGCGAGGTTCTGCTCGACGGTGAAGAGTTCGAGGGCGCGGGCGCGGGCCGCCGCGCCGAGCCGGTGGCGGCGCTCGGGGTCGCGCAGGAGCGCGAGGCAGGCGTCGGCGAGGGCCCGGGGGTTGCGCGGGGGGACGACGAGGCCGGTGCCGCCGATGATCTCGACGACGGCGCCGACGTCGGTGGAGACGGTGGCCCGCGCGCAGAACATGGCCTCCACGAGGCTGGCCGGGAAGCCCTCGACGACGCTGGACAGGACGACGACCGCGCCGGAGGCGTAGACGTCCTCCAGGGTGGGAGCCTCGGGGCCGCCGAGCTCCTCGAAGGTGACGGGGTTCTCGCCGACGGCGTGCGCCCCGGTGGCCTCGTCGGGGAAGAGCTGGGCCGCGAGCCCGCGGCAGTGCGTCAGGTACGCGCCGGCGCCCGGTTCGCGGAAGGGCACGGCGACGATCCGCAGCCGGGCGTCGGGCTGCCGGGCCCGGATCTCGGCGAAGGCGTGGAGGAGGGCGATCAGGTCCCTGGCGGGCTCGACGCGGCCGACCCAGACGAGGGTGGCGGGGTCGCCGCTCTCCTCGTCCTCGCCGACCTCGGCGAAGCGGTCGGCGGCCATGCCGGGGTGGACGGTGCGGACGCGGTCGCGGGGGGCTCCGCACTTCTCCTGCCAGCGGCGGGCGTGGGCGTTGCCGGGGGTGAGGAGGGCGGCCTGCCGGTAGGTCTCGGCGGCGATCCGTCCGTGGAGGGCGGCGAGGAGGGCCCGCAGCGGGGCGGAGCGGTCGGCGCCCGCGGCCGAGAGGTAGTGGGCGCGGAGCCGGACGCCGTACTCGGTGACGAGCAGCGGGGTGCCGAAGAAGCGTTTGGCCAGCAGGCCGGGGAGGGCCGTGGTGCCTCCGGCGGCGGCGTGGCAGAGGTCGGCCGAGCCGAGCGTGTCCTCGGTGTACCAGTCGAGGGAGAGGGGGCGCAGGGCCCGCTCCAGGTGGTCGGCGAAGGCGAGGTGGTCGGCGAGGCCGGCGGCGGCCGCGCCCCGGCGTGCGCCGGGGGCGCGGCACGCGGTCTCCAGGGCGCGGACGGCGTCGTCGGAGCGGAGCGCGCCGGGCAGTCCGCCCCGTTCGCGGGCGAGTTCGGCGAGCGCGTAGAGCCCGGCGGCGAAGGAGGCCGCGCCGGTTCCGGCCGCCGGCTCGGCGTCGCCGGCGGCGGTCGCGGCTCCCGCTTCCGCCGGGTCCTCGGCGCACAGGCCGGTGGCGAGGGCGTGGAGGGCGTCGGTGAAGTGCCGCCGCTCGCGCCGGCCGTAGGCCCGGCGGCCCGCACGTCCGGCGCCGAGCACGGCGCGTTCGAGGCGGTGCCGGGGCAGGCCGGCCCCGTCGGGGCCGTCGAGGTCGGCGGTGCGCACGACGCGGGCGTTCGCGGGGAGGAGCGGCGAGGAGCCGGGGCGGCCCAGCGCGTAGAGGTCGAACTGGTGCTGCCCGAGCCCGCGTACGAGCCGGTCGCACCAGGGCCCGGACTCACCGGTGGCGTACGGGTAGCCACCCTCCGTGAGCAGTCCGATCCGCACGAGCGCACCCCCGATCTCCCTTGACGGCGGCCACCGTTGGCCCGGCGACTCGCAGCGGGACGAACGTAAGCGGAGATACCGGTGGTGGGGGGGGGGGGGGGGGGGGGGGGGGGGGGGGGGGGGGGGGGGGGGGGGGGGGGGGGGGGGGGGGGGGGGGGGGTTTTGGTCTGCCCCCCTCTAGCCCCCCCAACACGGTAACACGGAGAG
>NZ_JBVJMN010000084.1:0-27509 GCF_055584185.1 Streptomyces sp. NPDC104202
TCCCCCCCCCCCCCCCCCCCCCCCCCCCCGCCCCCCCCCCCCCGCACAACACACCCCCCCCCCCCCCCCCCCCCCCCCCCCCCCCCCCCCCCCCCCGCCCCCACTCAGAGAGGAAGCACATGAACGAGCAGCAGATCGTCACCGTCCCCAACGAGCGGGGCGGCGACGGGAAGACGAGCACGGCGGACGCGGAGGCGGCGCGGGTGCCGGTCACCGCGCACCACCTCGACCTGGACGTCGCGGCCCTCGCCGTGGCGGCGGGACTCGGCGACGACATGTCGGTGACGCTGACGATCGCGAACCACGACCACAAGGGCTCGCACGCGGTGGTCTGGAGTGTGCGGTACCTGAACGGCGGCAGCCTCACCGCGGCCGTCGAGGCGCTGGCCGAGCGGGCGACCGACGACCTGGAGGCGCTGCCGGCCCTGTTCGCCGAGCGGGAGCAGAAGCCGGAGGCCGGGCAGTGAGCGAGCTGACGCGCGAGACGCTGGCCGCCGGCCTGCGCAACGGGGCGCAGCGGGACTGCACCCGGGCGGCCGTGGAGCTGCTGATCGAGCACGGGGTGTGGCTGGACGCGGCCGTGGACGAGGAGCGGGAGGAGTCGCCGAACTACGTGCGCGAGTTCTTCCGGTTCGGGACGGTCGGCGGCGAGCCGCACGCCCGGGTGGCGTGGCGGGCGATGCACGAGCACCTGGAGACGGCCGGCCACAGCTACGGCACGACCGGGCCGAAGATGTTCGGGCTGGCGGCGTCGCTGGCGGCCGGGGTACCGATCGACGTGCAGCGGCTCGTGGAGGGCCTGGACATCGAGCACGCGCGGATGGTCGTGAACGCCGTGGCGAGCGCGGCGCACCGGCAGGCGTGGGCGGCGACGCGCGCGGTGCTGGAGGACTACGACGCGCAGGGATCGTTGACGGCCTGGGTGTGAGGGTTGCGTGACGGTGCGGCCGGGCCGCGAGGAAGACAACTTGTCTTCGCGGCCCGGCCGTTGCCGTCTGGCAATCACCCGCTCAAATTAGGTTTCAGAGCGTTTGAATGCTAGACTGAAAGTGCAAGGACAAGCCGCCACCCCACGAAAGGGGAACGCAGTGCACCGGATAACGGGAGAGAGCTGACAGAATGCGCGCGACATCCGAAGTAGCGACGCCGCAAACCAGCGAGCGCGTGAAGCGTACGGACCTCATAGGAGAACCAGTGGGCACACGCCTGTCCAAGACGACCTACGTCACCAACAGCGCGATCGACGTGGCCGCCGCCGCCGTCGGCACGCACAAGCCCGGCCCCCGCATCTACCTCGTCGTCAGCCGCAAGGGCGGCGTCGGCAAGTCCACCTTCGTGGCCCAGCTCTCGGCGGTCACGGCCGAAACCCTCGGCCCCGACCCCATCACGGGAGACCCCGTGGTCGCCGCCATCAGCGCCGACCCGCAGGGCTCGCTCAAGTGGTGGATGGGCAACATCGACAACACGTCCGACGAGGGCGCCCCGTTCGTCTACATCCAGCTCACCGACGACGGCGACCTTGAGCACCTGTCCCGCCTGCGCGAACTGCCCTTCCGGCACCTCTTCGTGGACACCCCGGGCTGGATGGACATCAAGGAAGACACCCAGCTCCTCGGCGACAGCCGAGAGGCCAAGATCATGCGCACGCTGCTCGCGCAGGCCGACGGCGTCATCGTGCCCGTCGAGCCCGAGCCGCTGTCGTGGGAGCCGACGATCAGCACGATCGAACAGGTCGTGAAGCCGTCCGGCGTCCCGTACGTGTGCGTCGTCAACAACTGGGAGCCGCGCGACGGCTCCCAGGAGCACCACCCCGACCGGGACAACTGCATCGCGTTCATCGACGGCATGGGCTGGAACCGCGCCCACAACACCGTGCGCCGCTACCGCGTCCACGCACAGGCCCCGCTCAACGGCCTCGTGTGCACCAGGTACCGGCAGAACCGCATGGAGCTGAACGCCGCGCTCGACTTCTACAAGCTCGCCGTAGAGCTCGGGCTCGGCAAGGCGCAGCCGCGCGTCGACACGATCACGAACCGTCTTGAGCCGAAGGATGCAGTGCAGTAATGGCCACGAAGAACCGCGGCAACGCCCGCACCCGTAACCGCGAGTCGAACCTCGCCGCCCTCCTCGGCCGCAAGAACGGCGGCCCGGCCGCCGAACCGGTCGTCGACGACCTGCCCCCGGCCGAGCCCGTCGAGGAGGCGTGGCCCCCGGCCGAGCCCGTCGACGACGAGGCCGCCCCGGCGCTGGCCGCCGTCCCCGACCCGCGCCACGAGGTCGAGCCCGAGCCGGAGGAGGCCCCGGCCGAGCCCGCCGAGGCCGAGGCCGTCGTCGAGGCGGAGCCCGAGCCGGTCGCCGAGGAGACCCCGGCGGAGCCCGAGCCCGAGGCCGTCGTCGAGCCCGAGGCCGTCGTCGAGCCCGAGGTCGAGGAGACCCCGGCCGTCGAGGTCGTCGAGCCCGAGCCGGTCACCGAGGTCGTCGAGGACGACGGGGTCGTGGAGGCCGAAGTCGTCGGCGAGGAGCCGGAGGCGGCGCCCGAGCCGGTCGCCGAGATCGTCGTCGACACCACGGCGCCGAGCAACGTGATCGCCCTGCGGCCGCAGAGCGCGGGTACCAGCGAGCTGGAGATCCAGCGCAAGAAGCTGCTCCCCGAGCTGCCGACGATGTCGCACCCGCCGGCCACCGCGACGCCGGTCGAGAAGCTGGACCACTACGAGGCGCTGTTCGCCGGGGCCAACCGCGGCCTCGGGCTCACGGTCGACCTGGCCAAGCGCGAGATGCTGCTGTACCT
Source organism: Streptomyces sp. NPDC104202 (assembly GCF_055584185.1). Taxonomy (NCBI): domain Bacteria; kingdom Bacillati; phylum Actinomycetota; class Actinomycetes; order Kitasatosporales; family Streptomycetaceae; genus Streptomyces; species Streptomyces sp. NPDC104202. The sequence continues at coordinate 2,792 of NZ_JBVJMN010000084.1, forward strand.
CGGCTTCACCCTCGAACCGGTCCGGGACGACGAGCTGTGGAAGGCCGACCCGACCCGCGAGTTCGAGAGCTTCGACGACTACTGCATGCAGCAGTGGGGGTTCTCGGGCGACTACGCGAACAAGCAGATCCGGGCCAGGCCCATCATCGAGATCCTGCGCGGCGTCACGGCGAAGGAGTTCAAGGAGGGCACGCTGCGCCCGCTGATCCGGGTCCGCAGCTCGATCCTGTCGAAGTTCGAGCAGGTCGGCGGGCAGTCCACGGAAGAGGCGCTGCAGGCCGGGGCTCAGGCCGTCCTGGACACGTGGTTCGAGGCCGAGTCGTACGGCTCGACGTCGGCGGCGAACCTGGAGAAGGCGGCGAAGGCCCTCGGGTTCATCAAGGCCGGGCAGCCCGATCCGTCCGACGAGCCGGAGGTCATCGACGGCGAGGTGGTCTCCGAGACGGAGACGGTCGTCGAGGTCGTCCAGGTCAAGCCGCTCACGCCGAAGGAGAAGGCCGAGGTGTGGCTCAAGCCGCTGGCCGACACCGTGGCGACCGACGACACCAAGGACCTGACGGCGCAGATCAAGGCGACGCGGGAACTGCTGGAACGCCTTGAGGTGCAGCTCAAGGCACGGCAGAGCGAGGAGCGGGCCCGCGCCCGCGCCGCGAAGGCCGCCGCGAAGGCGGAGGCCGAGCCCGAGGGGGAGCCGGTCGAGGAGACCGCCACCGAGGAGTAGGAAGACAACTTGTCTCCGGGGCCCCGGCCCGTCGCCACCACGGCGACGGGCCGGGGCCCTTCCCCGTGCCGGAGCACCCGCGCGGCGGACATACGGCGGGCACCCGGCCACGTACGGTGAGCGGCAGTGGCACGCGCATGGCGTCCGCTGTCGGCGGCGGTCCCTCCGGCAGCGGACTGCCCAAGGCCCCACAAGTTCCCCACAGCCCCGTTCGTGGTGGTGCGCACCCTTTCCTACCCGCGAGGCGTCCCAGGCGGCCCAAGAGCCCCACAAGGCCCCCCGGGCATCGGCTACCGTGATCGGCCGCAAGTTCCCCCCGAATCAGGACAGATGGGTAACCCATGGCCAACGCTCCCGCCCAGACGACCGCCGACCTGTTCGCCGGCCTCCGGCAGCTCGAAGCCCAGCTCTCCGAACGCCGCGACGCACTGGAACATGGCCGGGAGCTCATCGCCCGCCGGATCAACGACGTCGACCGAGAACTGTCCGAGGTCGCCGCCGCCTACAACGTCCTGCAGAAGCTCGCGCACGGCGACGCCGTCGCCGACCACGAGGCGCACGTCGCCGCCGTCCGCGAGACCGACTACGTGGTGAACCTGTCCCTCGGCGACCTCCCCGCGGACTCCGGCGAGGAACACCCGCCGCCCGCCCTGGAGGCCGTGCCCGCCCCCCGCGAACCCGAGCCGGAGAAGACCGCCCCCGGGCGGAAGAAGCGCGGCGTCGTGCTCAAGGAAATCGCGGAGGTCGCCGCCAGGCCGATCGCGGTCGAGCTCGCCCCGAGCGCCGTCAAGGCGAGGAAGACAGCCGCCGCCCCGCCGAAGCCGCGCCGCGAACGGGTCCGTGAGCTCCTGGCCGGCTCCGGCGAGCCGATGACGGCCCGGCAGGTCGCCGAGGCCCTGGGCCACGACGGCAAGGACAAGCCGAAGGTCGAGGCCGCCCGCTCCCTGCTGAACTCGATGCTCGCCAAGGGCGAGGCCAGCCGCCAGGGCCGGGGCCTGTACGCCGCCCCCTGACGGGAATACGCCCGCCGGCGTGCCGGGCTGCACCAGGTACCGGCACGTCAGGAGGGCCCCATGCTCCGCGGAATCGACGTCAGCGCGCACAACAAGACGTTCAGCACAAAGGACTCCAGCTTCGTGTTCGTGAAGGCCACCGAGGGCCGCACGTACACCAACCCGCTGCAGAAGAAGCAGGCCAAGCAGGTCCGCGACGCCGGGAAGGTCCTCGGCTTCTACCACTTCCTGTGGCCCGGGAACATCGACGCCCAGGCCCTGTACTTCGTCGAGCAGGCCGACTCCCGGCGCACCGACCCCCTCGTCTGCGACTGGGAGACCACCGGGCAGGGAGGCCCCGCGGCCACCTGCGCCGAGAAGGACCAGTTCCTCGCCGAGGTCAAGCGGCTGCGCCCCACCCACCGCGTGCTGCTCTACTGCAACCGGGACTTCTGGCTGACCCGGGACACCACCTCGAACGCCGGCGACGGCCTGTGGATCGCCGACTACGTCACCGCCGGGCGGCCGCGCATCAAGGCACCGTGGCTGTTCCACCAGTGGACGGACACCCCGCTCGACCAGAACGTGGCCGCGTTCGCGTCCGACAAGGAGCTGCGGACGTGGGCCGACTCCGCCTGAGAGACGACACGCCGAGCACCTGACACGAACGGCCCTACCTCCCGCGCGCCGGTCATGCGAACGGGTGAGGCTTGAGGTATGGACGCCACGTCATACGCCGCCGTCGCCGCCGTCGCCTTCGGGCTCGGCGTCATCTTCGCGTGCGGGCTGGGCCTCGGCCTGGCGGCCGCCATCCGCCTGCAGCGCCGCATCGAACGCGTAGAGCGCCGCTACAAGAGCCTCGCTCAGATCGAGGAACATCGCACCTCGGGCGGCGGCGGACCGGCCACCGGCCGGCACCGCGTCGGCACGCCGCTGTACGACATCGAGCAGCCGCCCCCGCCGATGGTCCGCCCCCGCGACCCGCACGGCACCCACGCAGAGGCGCCCCATGCGTGACCGCCTGCGCCGCGCCTTCGACCGGTGGTGGGACAAGGCCAGCGAGAACGCCCGGATCGCGGCCGCGAGCCTCGCCCACCTCGCCGCGCTCGCCCTGATCGCGGGCGGCGCCTACTCCGCCCTGTACGCCTGCTACGGCCCCGGAGGGTCCTTCCATGGCTGACGAGTCCGGCATCCCGCACCAGGGGCGCATCCCCCACCCGTCCCTGCAGGGAGAGAGCCGCACCGTGTTCCTGCGCTCGACGCCGACGACCGGCGAGACGCTGGCCCTGATCGGCGGCGTCACCCTCGCGGTGTGCGTCGTCCTCGGCTGGGCGTCCGTCCTCGTCGCGCACGTCCTCACCCCGGCGTGGACGCTGTGAGCGCCACCATGCACAGCGCTCTCCTGCGCGCCGCCGCGTCCGCGACGCTCCTCGTCGTCCTGGCCCTCGGCGCCTACCAGCCGACGCCCGACGCAGCGCTGCCGCAGCCGGCGCCCGGCCCGGCCCCGGCCGCCGACGTCCTCATCCCGTACCCGGCCGAGCCCGCCTGGCTGCACACGTGCGTCACCGGCGACGAGCCTTCGTGCCCCGAGGCCAACGAGGAGTCCACCCTGATGACGTGGCGCCCACAGGACTTCTTCGACGTGTGATCGAGCTGGTCGACCGTCTGCCCGGCCTGCCGTACACGGCCGGGCGGATGCTCGTCTACAACGAGACCGACCTCTCCCTCCCGCAGTTCTGGCAGCTGGTCAACGCCGCCATCGACGACCCCGAATGCCGCGCCGCCTACCCGGTGACGCTCCGCCGGCTCGACGAGCTGAGAGAGCGCCGCCGGGCCGCCCGATGAGGAGAACGCCGTGGCCTACCGCCAGGACGAGGTGGACCGGCTCGCCGCCGCGATAGCCGCGCGCGCGAAGGTCGCCGCCGAGCTGCCCGAGGGCCACCCGGTGCGCGCCCGCTACCTCCAGGACATCGAGGAGCTGGACGAGGAGCGCCGTGCGGCCGAGAACGGCGCCCACACCGACCGGTGGGCCCGCGCCTGCGGCCTCGGCGCGGTCGGCGTCCTCGTCGCCGCGACCGGCCTGCCCACCGGCATCCTCCTCGGCGTCCTGTGCGCGGCCGTCGCCGTCGCCCTGGTCGCGAAGAAGCTGTGAAGCTGACCCGCCGGCGCCTGGCGATCCTCAAGCTGATGGCCAACGGGTACGGCGACAGGGAGATCGCCGCCCGGCTGGGCCTGAGCATCCACACGGTGCGCGACCACTACCGGTACGGCATCAAGCGCGAGCTGGGCGCCCGCAACCGTGAGCACGCCGTGGCGATCGGCTTCGCCACCGGCGTGCTGACGGTGAAGGACCTGGAGCTGACCTGACGCCCCGTAGGCTGACCGGTATGACCGACTTCGCCGAGCGCACCCTGTGGGTCGAGCGCTCCGTCCACTACGGGTGCCACGACTCGATGACAGCGAACCACCAGAAGGCCATGGACGACCTCCAGGTCCTCGTGAAGGCCGCCGACCTGGAGATGCCCGACACCGTGGAGGTGGCGATCACCGGCCACCGCGCGGACGAGGGCGCCGAGTGGACCGCCCTCAAGGACGGCGACGAGGTCCCGGCCGACGCCCCGTACGTCCGCGTCACCTGGACGGCGACCCTGCGCGTCCCGGCGGCCGCCCGGTGACCGCCCCGGCCGAAGAGCGCGTGGTGGACCCGGTGGAGGCCGCCGAGAGCGCGGCCCGCCTGTTCGCCGGGCTGACCAAGGCGTTCAACGACCTGGTGCCGGTCATGCGGTCCATGGTCGACCAGTGGGCGCAGGTCGGCCGGGCCCTGCAGGACGCCGGCCTCCTCGACGACAACCTGCGGCCGGTGCAGCAACGCAGCGGCCGAGCCGCCCAGCAGTCGCCGTACGGGCCTGCGGGAAAGCGGCCCGCGAGAGGCTGAACCGCGGCTACCGTCGAGGGATGACGACGACCGCCGACAGCCCCGCGGGCTTCCACACACCGGACCCGGAGGACGCGCACTGCTGCGCCCTCGGGAAGATCAGCGCCCAGCACTTCCACAACGCGCGCCAGAGCCCGAAGCCGGAAGTGCGGGCCCTGGCGCCCACTCACGTCGTGACGTGGGTCGAGCACTTCGTCGAGACCCATCCCGAACGCGAGCTGGAGCCGACGCCGGGCTGCGCCGAGTGCCTGGAGTTCGGCATGGGCAGGCCGCCGAGGCTCACCGATGTCCAGTGGGAGCACCTGGTGCGCGAGCACCGCGCGGTACACCTGCTGCTGCCCACGGTGCTGCTCGACGCCGTGACCCCGGGCGCGTAACCGCCCACAGCGCGTGATCGTTCGGTTACAGTGAGCGTGCGCGGGTCCGGACGAACGTCCCCGCGCGCAGCGAACACCCCCCCCGTTCGCACCAGCACCGCCCCGGCCATCCCCCCCCGGCCGGGGCGGACGCATATCCGGAGGACCCGTGGCCAGCGCCTACCACCACCCCCGCCACCCCTGCGGCGGCACCGACCTCTACCTCTCCGAGCGCGCACGGCTGCGCCTCGCCACCCACCGGCACCCCGGCGGACCCAACGAGGCTCTGGTCCAGCTCGGCCGCGCCATCGCCTCCCTGCGCCGCGAGCCCGAACCCCGCTCGATCGCCGACATGCTGATGCGCCTGCGCTCCCGCTGCGCCGCACTCACCAGCGCCGAGGTGACCGACGTCGCCACCCTCACCGCGGCCATGAACCTGATGCCCGCCGCCGTGCCGCTGCTCCGCGCCGCCCTGGAGCGCGCTGCCGCAGACGGCCTCGTCCAGCGCGCCGGACGCAGCGCGTACGGAGAGATGCTGTTCGCCCTCCAGCCGGCCGCCGCCGCCGCTACGGTGATCGATCATGAGCACCGATCAGTCCCCCGACCTGCCGCCGCTGATGACGTTCGGCCAGATCGAACCGCACTTCCTCGCCGGAGCTGAGATCGCACGAGCCGGCTGGGCACGCGCCGGCAAGTGCTGGAAGTACGAGCCCGCCGGCACCGACGACCAGGGCCGCCCCCGCGCGGAGACCATCCTGCAGCGCTACGAGACCGGCGAATGGGGCCCGCCCGAGCTGACCCCCCGCTCGCTGCTCGCGAAGGACTGGTTCGTCGGCGTCTCCGGCCGCGAGCGCCCCACCGCGCCCCTCCCGCCCGCTCCGCGCCACGCCGAGGAGCGACGCCGCACCCTCCAGGACGACTGGTACGCCATCGCCGCAGAGCTCGACGAGCCCACGGCCGAAGCCGTCCGCCGCACGTGCGCCACCTCCGTGGAGCACAACTCCCTGCACCTGATCGCCCAGACCCCCGAGGACGCTGACCTGCTGCGCGCGGCCTCCGGGCCGATCCTCGAAGCGCTCGGCATGTACCGGCTCGACGTCGGCGCCTTCTACGTCACGCTGGCCGCGTAGCCGGCACCTGGTCCGACGGCGGCGCCTCGTGCGTCAGGCACGTCCTGTAGATGTGGCCGTTCTCGCGCGGCAGCGCCACGGCGCGCAGCACCACCACCCGGGCCGTCGGCACGATCTCGTGCTCCGGCACACCGATCTCCCGCAGCAGCTCGATGTCCGGCTCCTCCACCACCGTGTCCAGGAGCCCGACCTCGACCTGCTGGACACGGTGGACCGTCACCCGTGCCCACTGCTTGAGCGCCGCGCCGTCGATCTCCGCCCACCCGTCGAGGATGAGCGGCGCCCCGGCGGCGGCCTGGCGCATCCGCTCCAGCCACGGTTCGAAGATGTTCGCCAGCTCCTCGGGCTCCTCGGCCGCCCACACGCCCAGGCGCGCCGACAGCTCGACCTCGCAGTGGGACAGGAGGTTCGCCGCGCCCGGCCGGTCGAGCACCGGATGCGGCGTGGCCGTCAGTTCCAGGCGCAGCGACTCTTCGAGGAACCGGTCCCCGGACGCGGGCGTGACGGCGAAGGTCTGCAGGCGGAACGCGTTGTTCATGGCCGGACCCTACCGGCCGTGGCGAAGACAATCTGTCTCCCGGCGCCGTGCCACACTGGCGGAAGGCGACGCACGTCTGTCACGCGGAAACCGTGACACCCGGAACCCCGGCATAGCCGTGCGGGCCTGCGGGCGCGACCGGTCCACGCCGGGCGCGCCCTTCCTCCATCCGGGGCCCCTTCAACCCGCCCCGTGAAGCGATCATCCCCCCGGGATAGGCACCCCCTACGATGCCCGTATCAGTGATCAACTTGTTCCGGATAACAGCCCGTTCACCACTCTCGGTGCCGCACTCGCGCGGCCCGGCCCCGGGCTTTGCCCACGCGCCGTGACCCACCACTAGGCCCCTAGATGGTAAACAGGCTGTTATCCGGAATAGGTGATCTGGGAAGATGCGCCCCATGAGCACCCCTGGAGAGATCACCGAGCCGGGCACCCGGCACCTGCGCACACACGTCACGCGGCAGAGGACCCCCGAGGGCGACGTCCACCTGACCTCCTTCGTCCAGGAGGTCGAGGTGCCCTACCTCCCTCACCACACCCGGCCCGTGGCCGCGCTCGTCGTCTTCGCCTCCACCGACCCGGACGAGGTCGCCGTCGAGCTCTCCGGTACCCCCGAGTCGATCGCCGCCCTGCGCGCCGCGCTCCCCGTGCTCCTGAGGGAGATGGAGCGGTGAAGTGGGCCGACCCGTACATGCTGCGCGACCACTGGCTCAACCAGGGGCGGGCGCGCGGCGCCGGAGCGTTCGGAGCGGAGACTCACGAGAACTACGGCCGTGACCTCGGCGTGCTGTGCGAGGACGGCCGCCCCCTGGACCTGGTGCGCCTGCACGAGTGGAAGAGCGCCCGGGACGCCGCCGCCCGCGCCGGGGAGCCGTTCGGTGTCGACCCGCCGCCGCTGGGCTGGATCCAGTTCATCGGCGATCTGATCTGGGAGGCGACTCCGTTCCACGTGGACGCGTGGCTGAACCAGTGGCCGGCGGCCGCCGCCCGCTCCCGGGCCCGGCGCCGCTCCTCGCTGTTCTCCTTCTACGAGCACGCCGTGCGCGAGGGTGTCGTGCCGGGCAACCCGGTACGGGCGATCCGGCCCGGGGTGAGCGCGGGCCTGCCAGGCAGGGTGAAGCTCACCCGGCGTCAGGCCGGGATGCTGCGCTCGGCGGCCGACCGATACGCCGAGCCACGTGACCGGCTGCTGATCTACCTGCTGCTCGCCCGGCTGCGGCCCTTCCAGGCCACGGGGATCTGGCTGGAGCGCACGTTCCGCGAGCAGCACCGCGTGGTGTCGAAGATCCCGGTCAAGGGCGGCGGGTACGCGCCCGAGCCGTGGGAGTGGCCGGCCGAGTGCGTCGAGGCGCTGGACGCGTACGTGCCGGACTTCCGCATCGTGCGGCCGCCGTACTCCTCCAAGGAGCAGGGGCCGCTGTTCACCTCGCGCAACGGCCGGCAGCTCGACGCCGACAAGATGCCCCGGGTGATCGTCCGGCAGATCGCGGAGCTCCACCCGGGCCTGGCGGAGATCGCACCGCGGATCACGGCCGACGGCGTAGCGTTGGGGCCTTCCCCCTTCGAGGACGACGACCAGGAGCAGGCCGGTGGACAAGGAGCAGGTGCGGGAGCTCGCGGCGGCGAACACCGAGCGGGCGGCGGCGTGGCTGCGCGGTGACGGCCTGGACCGATTCCGTGTCGAGATGACGATCGTCGGCGAGAACGGGCGGCCGGGGACGTCCGGGTTCGACCTGTGGGCGGCCGACGCGCGGGGGGCGCTGGAGAAGGCCAAGCACGCGTGGAACGTGCTGTGGCAGCGCAACGGCGCGGCGGGCGCGGTCGAGTACGTGGTGGCCGTGTACCGTCCCGACCGTGCCATGGGCGAAGAGGCCCTGGTGGCGGAGAAGATCCAGCTGGTGCTGATGCCGGACGCGGACGAGATGGGAGATCCCGGTGAGCGATGAGGAGCGGTTCGCCGAGGGCGGCGTGGTCCTGCCGGAGGCCCTGGCGGACGTCGGCGAGGACGTCGACTGCGGGCCGCTGCCGCCGCTGCGCGCCTCGATCCGTATCGACCGGGAGAACCTGGGGCTGCTGCTCGCGGACACCCCGGAGGCGGTGGAGTTCCGGCGGCAGCTGGTGACCGGCGACTTCGGCGAGGGTGAGCCGGTGGACCCGCGGTCCGCCGGCGCCGGGATCCTCGTGCTGCCCGACGAGCTGGACGGCGGCGGTCCGGCCGCCCCGGCGGACGACGATCTGACGGCGCTCCTGGACGCCGCGCTGCTCCCGGCGCGCGGTCCGGTGCCCCGGGTTATCACGTGCGCGGGCGAGGACGTCGAGACGGTGTCGCAGGCCCTGGCGAAGGGGCAGCGGGAGGCGGCCGAGGCTGCCGAGGCCGAGCCGGGTCAGGGCGAGGGGTAGAGGGCGAAGTTCAGCTTCCGCCCGAGGTGGATCTGCAGTGACGGCACCAGGTAGTTGCCGACGTTCTCGACGAGGAACGTGACGTCGTCTTCGGTGGGCGCGGTGGCGTACAGGGTGCCGCACAGCTCCGCGACCAGGTTGATCTTGGCGACGGCCTCGCGGTGGTCGGGCTGGACGAGCGCGGTGGACAGATAGGCCCAGGCGGTGCGGACGGTGGGCCGCAGCGCGGGCACCGCGTCGGGGTCGAGGGGCCAGCGGTAGCCGGGGCCCTTCTCGCGGGCGACGCGGAACGCCTGCCACGCGGGCGGCCCGGCGTGGCCGTCGGCGTAGCCGATGTTCTTGGCGAGCGCGGCCCAGCCGTTGCCCTTGATGTAGCGGTGGCAGCGGGCGCAGGCGTACCAGAGGCCGGCCGCAATGGGGATGTCCATGGTGCGGCCGGTGCCGCCCATGTCGAACTGCTGGGACGTCTGGCCGCACGGGTAGGCCCACACGGCGGGGTCGTCGCTGCCGAGCGCAGGGCCGCAGAAGTCGCAGATCTTGCCGACGGCGTCCATCTCCATGGGGGCGGCGGTGACGTCGGCGCCAGGCGCCTGGAACCCGAAGAGGGCTTCGAAGGGGGTGCTGGGGGTGCTGTCCATGCGGGGCAGTATCACCCGTCTGCCGGCCGGCGCGCGGCGGTTCCCCGGGAGATCGTCAGTTCGTGGGCGGCGACTGGGACGACGGCGAGGCGTGGCGGTATGTGCCGTGCGCGGCGGAGGGCTGCGAGTGCGGCAACGAGTCGTGCGAGGCGTGTCCGGGGTGCGGGGACATCGAGGGGGCCTGCGGGTGTGTGTACGACCCGGTGGAGGGCTTCGTTCCCGAGGCCGGGGGGCCGGTGGTTGGGAGCTTGCGGCCGCCGCCGGTTGGCAGGCTCTACACCCCGGGGAATGGGGGCGGAGCAGGCGACGGCCGCGAAGCCCGAGGCGCAATGTCCTCATTGAGGAGAACGGCCTAGGCCATCGGAAGTAGCGGAGTTTTCCCGCCTGTTACACGACGGAATCCGGTCGGGCGAATGCATTACGAACGACACATCTTTTGTGCGGGCAGCTCCGAATCAGTGTGCCCTTGGGGCTCCTCGGACGGGCGGCGCGCGCGGGGGAAGAGCACGCCTCCCCACACTCCGTACTGCTCCCCCTCGGCGTCGGCGGAGGCGAGGCACTGCCAGCGGACGGGGCATGTCTGGCAGCCGCGTACCGCGGTCATGATGGAGCCGGTGTCCTTGAAGAACCAGGCGTCGGGGTTGTGCGCGCAGGGCACCCGGTAGGCGCGTGGGAGGCGGTCGAGGGCGTCGCGCAGGGCCAGGCGCTCGGGGGTCTCCAGGTGCCTGCCGGCGGGGTGGGTTCCGTGCATGATCCAGAGCGTACGAACAGACTCGGACATTTCGCACCGCTGAGCCGGTACGGTGCCGCCATGAGCGATGAACGCCGCGTCTACACCACGCAGGTCGTCACGGTGCTGAGCACTGACCCGGAGGTCGTCCCCCACCAGCGCCCGAACGGCGACGCCGTCCGCAACGTCGCCCTGGCGCAGCTGCAGGACGGGGCGCTGCGCGACGGCTACCAGATCGACGAACGGACCCTGGCGGTCACGTCCTCGACGGTGGACGGCAACCAGCAGGTCACCCGGTACCAGGCGCAGGCCCGCCCGATCCTCGGCACGCAGGAGGGCGCCGGGGTGTACTTCACGATGCGGGTGCTGCGCTTCACGCCGCTCGACGGCGGCGGCGTCCCGCGGCTCCAGGACGCGTTCGTCGTCGACGCCGGCGACGTCGAGCTGCAGGTCCTCGTCGAGCCGGTGCGGATCACCACGGCGTTCGGCCAGGAGAGCCGGGCGCACCGGCTGTTCCTGTCGACGCTGTCCCCGGCGAAGGGCCGCGACTCCTACGAGGCCGGCCTGCGCGCGAACCGGCTGATCAAGCGGATCCACCGGGACCTGGACGACACCGCGGACTTCGCCCTCGAAGCGTGGGGCGACACAGGCCGCGAGGACCGGTGGGCGTACCTCGGGGTGCCGTGGCTGACGGGCCCGCAGCTGGAGCTCGCGGTCACGACGGACGACCGCGAGGAGCACGCGCTGGACGCGGACAACGCCCCGGAGGTGCGCCGGGTCGAGGTGGTGCGCATGGACTTCCTGGAGGGCCGTGTGCTGGACGCGCCGCCGTGGCCCGCGTGGGCGCCGCCGGTCGTCAACCTCGGGTCGGGCCCGAGCCCGATGCCGCACCGGGCGGGCATGGCGTACATGCTCCTCGCCACCACGGTGGCGCCGCCGCCCGCGACGTGCTCGCACTGCGGGCACCCGGAGCCGGACCACGACGAGGACGAGGAAGGCCGCCGGTCGTGCGTGCGCGGCCGCGAGGTCGAGCCGTCGTGCCGGACGTGCCGGGCCGTGCTGGCGTCCCTGACGACCGGATGCGAGCGGTAGGCCGCTCAGTTGCCGGTGAGCCACCCGGCGCGGGCGCGGACCACCGTGGCGACGTTCTGGGCCTGCGTGGCGGTGAGGGTGAAGCGGGTGACCCTCTCGGTGCGCTCCTCCCGGGCGGCGGGCAGGTACGACCCGGCGAAGGTGCGCAGGATGAGCCGGTCGGCGTGCCCGAGGGCCAGGAGCAGCGTGCCGTCCTCGCGTTCCTCGGCGAAGTGCAGGATGCCCGCGCCGTGCAGCGCGTCGGTGAGGTCTGCCTCGACAGTGCTCATGATCACGAGCGTAGACGCCGGGTCTGACGGCCGCCGGGCGGTCACTGGTACCCCTGCTGGCGGACGTGGACGCTCAGCTTGCGGGCGATGGCCTGCACGCGCAGGTGGGGCGGGCAGGACGCGACGATGATCGCGAGGTCCTGCGCCTGGGCGTCGGTGAGCCGGTAGCGGGTGACGGTCTCCCCCGGCTCGGCGGCCGCCATCGGGTAGAAGCGGCCGGCGATCGTTTGCAGCGCGGCGCGCTCGGGATGCCCGAGGACCAGGAGGACGCGGCCGTCCTGGTCCTCGGCGAAGTGGCGGATGCTGACGGTCTCAAGAGCGGCCGTCAGCTCGGCTATGGCGCTCACGGCGCCGTGGTGGTGTCGGAGCACGGCGGCTCGACGAAGTGCTTGCCGATCTCGGTGCGCCAGTGCGCGGCGACCGTCTCGGCGGTCTTCCCGGTCGGCACGGGCCGGGTGAAGCGGGCGATCCACGTCCCGGCGTCCGGGCCGAGGACGGACACCTCGTAGCGGCCGCCGGGCTGCAGCTTGGCCGCCGCGTCGTTGGGGAGTCCGATCTCGGCGTCGGTGGGGAGCTGGCCCTTGAAGACGGCGAGGGTGCGGACCTTGAAGGTCTGCAGGCCGCCGGCATCGGCGCCCTTGGAGACGAAGCGGCCCTTGGAGACGACGTCCACGAGGGCGAGGTTCTGGGCGCGGGCGGCCTCGGCGGCGTCCGACTGGGTCTCGGCGCACAGCGCCTCGGCGTGCTCGACGTCGTCGGCCTGGAGGTAGGCGTATCCGCCGGCGCCCACCGCGGCCGCCACGGCGAGGCTCACGGCCCCGAAGATGAGCTTGTTCATGGCGGTCAGCCCCACAGCTTCTTGTAGTTGGCCTTGTCCACGTCGGGGATCCAGGTGATCTCGTACCCGGGCGACGGGGCGTTCTTCCACATCAGGGACAGGACGGTGTCGGACTTGTGGCACAGGCCGAGCGCGTGCCCGAGCTCGTGCAGGGCGACGTACCGCAGCCGGTTCTTCGAGGCGCCCCGGAGCTTCTGCTTGTTGAAGATGACGTAGTCGGTGGCGCCGAACGAGCCGTGCCGCTCGTACTGGGCGAGGGGGTCTTTGTCCCGGGTGCCGAGGTTGCCGTCCTTGAACTCCAGGTCGTTGGAGGTGATGGCGGAGTCGGCCACGATCTTGATCTTCGAGCCGGAGTATTGCCACGTGGAGATGGCGAACTTCCGGGCGTCGTCATACGACGTGTTGTCGGTCCAGCGGATCTCGCCGTCGTCGACGGCCGAGTGGCCCTTGGTCTCGGTCTTGCCGTCCAGGCACGCGGCGGCCGGCACGGCGCGGGCGGTGGCCGGGGGGCCGGTCAGGGCGACGAGGGCCGCTGCGGCGACGAGCAGCGGTAACGGTCGGTGGTTCACGCTGCGGAGCGTAGCGGCTACGCCGTGGTGGTCGTGGGCGAGTTGTCTGCGATCACCCGAGCGGGTACGTCCACTATCGTCGCGTCATGAGCCCCGAAGCGATCCTGCACGACGGCCCGGCACGGGGGCGGGTCATCGCCTTCGATCTGAGCGCGACCGGCGAGCCGCCGACGTACCTGGAAGTGCAGCACCTCGACACGTGGACCCCGGCCGGCGACCTCCTTGCCCGCGCCTTCGAGGAGCCGGTGCCGGACCCGCAGCGGCCGTGCCTGCAGATCCCGATCCCGGTGACGCTGCGGTACATCCGCGCGGCGGTCACCCGGCTCGGCTGCAACGGCGAGCCCGAGGGCGAGCCGGAGCCGGCGATCGACCGGAACGGCCGGTGGATGTACGTGCACCGCGGATAGGGTCCAGGGGTGAAGACCTTCCCCCGGCACGAGCCTGCCCCGGCGCTCGCGGTGCTGCTCCTGGACCAGATGAACGCGTACAACGAGTGGAACATGGACCCGGAGCTGTACGTCATCTACACGGATCGGCTCGGACGCATCCCGCTCGCCCCGGCCCGGCGGGCGCAGCACCCTCGGGTCATGGTTCACCAGATGGCCGCCGCGTTCGAGGACGCGGTCGCCAAGGGCGAACACCCGCCGCATCCGCCCGGGTTCGTCGGCGTGGCCATGATGTTCGAGTTCTGGCATCTCGTCTTCGAGTCCGAGGACGAGCGGCAGGAGTGGAAGGGCCGGAACTTCGGCGAGCACCCGCGCGCTGTCGAGGAGCGGCTACTCATCGCCCACCAGCCCGGTCACCCACCGGTCATCGCCTGCCACCAGCGCGACGTACGGGGTGCAGGTGTCGAGCTGGAGTTCCCGAGGCCGGCGATCCTCGACAAGACGTTGGTGCCCGGCCGCGCCGCGCCGCCGGTACTCACCGGACTGGCCCGGGTCGCGAAGGCGCTGTGCGCGCCGCCGGCCACGTTCATGCGCCGCTGACCGAGGATCCCGAAGACAACTTGTCTCCCGGGAGGATGGCTGTGTCAGCGCCACGGGAGTAAATAGCTAATTTACTCCCGTGAGTTGGTAGTGTGCCGGGCATGGCCAACGAGGAGTGCGAGCAGCAGGACGACCCGCCGTACGAGAACGGCGGCATCGGCGGCATCCTGTTCGGCCAGCCGTTCACGGTGATCTCCCGTGAGGAGCTGGAACGAATCATGCGGGAGGGCGCCGACGAGCAGCCCTACGAGATGATCGCCGCCTCGACAGAGGGCGTGCAGGACTACAGCTGACGTCTTCGGTATCGTGCAAGTCCACTGCGCCGCCTGGCTATGGGCCGGGCGCAGTGCCTCTCCCTGGGAGTCCCCCCGATGAACGAGCAAGGTCGATCCGCCGTGCGCTGGCGCGAGGCCGAAGGGCTGCTGCGCAACCTGGAGCTGGAGGCCGAGCACCTGCGGTACAGCACCCGGTGCACGGCCGTGGAAGGCGTCGCGCCGCGCGAGCTGATGATCCCCCTCGGGTGGGAGCTGGCGGAGCGGATCGGGCTCACCTTCGAGGACGTCACCACCGAGCAGGTCGACGGCTACCTCAGGGCCAAGGACATCCGGATCTCGTGGGTCGACTCGGGGGTGACCGCGCTGCAGCCGCAGCTCGGCCTTCCGGCCGTCGGGAAGCCGGTCGGCGTCCGCATCATCCAGGCGCAGCCGATGAGCAGTTTCATGCTGTGGCCCGTGCGGGAGGCGGTGTGACGGCGTCGGCGGAGCTCGCGGGCTGGACGCTCGGCGAGGCGTGGGCGGTGTGGCTGGAGCGCAAGCACCCGGGCGAGGCGAAGGCCCGGACGCGCCGCCAGTACGGCATCACGCTGCGCCGGGTCGCGGCCTGGCTCGGCGCGGAAGGCCGGCCGGTGCTCGACGTCACCGGCGAGGACTACGCGGCGGCGCTGGGGGCCCTGTGGGGCGAGCGAAAGCCGAACACGTGGAACACCAACCGGGCGACGGTGCTGGGGTTCCTGACGTGGATGCGGCGCCACCACGGCGGCAAGGTCGAGCTGCCGGCGTCGTGCGAGTCGCGGACCGTGCACGAGGACGCGACGAAGTCGGTCGGCATAGGGGTGCTGGAGCGGATGTGGGCGCCGGGCGCGGCCGCGCTGCGCGAGCGGACGCTGTGGCGTCTGGCGTACGAGTCGTCCAGCCGGGCGGACGCCCTGCTGTCGCTGAACGTCGAGGTCATCGACTGGACCGAGCAGCGCGCGCCGGTCGTGCAGAAGGGCGGCGACACGGTCTGGCTGCAGTTCGCGGACGAGGGCATGGGCCTGCTGCGCGAGCTCGTCGGCGACCGGAAGGACGGGCCGGTGTTCCTCACCGACACCCGGCCGTGGAACTGGCGGGCGCGCCGCGTAGAGGACCGGGGGCCCGGCGGGCGGTGCCGTCTGACGTACAACCGCGCGGAGCAGATGTTCAAGGAGCGCAGCCGTCAACTCGGGCTGCCCGGTGAGCGGTTGACGTTCGAGTTCCTGACGCTGCACCGCATCCGGCACTCGCGGCTGACGCACCTGGCGGAGGAAGGCGTCGATACGCCGGTGCTGCGGGCGCTGAGCGGGCACAAGGACCCGCGGACCCTGCACCGCAGATACACGCGCATCGGCGCGGACGCGCTGCGGCGGATCGTCGGCGCGGCCGAGCGGCGGATGCAACAGCGCCGGGGCGCGGTGTGCGCGCCGCACCCGAGGCAGGAGGCCGGCGGGCGCGGCGGACGCTGGCGGACGCGTAGATAGGGGGCGGGCGGGCCTGGCTGAACTACTAGTTCGGGACGAATTAGGAGGTGATTAGGAGGTCTGGGAGTTGGCGGATTCGTGTGGTGCACACCACGGCAATTCACCCTGTTAAACTAGCTAGGGGGGTCGATGTTGGCTAGACTGTAACTACAAGAACAAGCACCAACCACACCACCAAGGGGAACGCGATGAGCGCCACGACCACCGAGATCCTGACCGCCATCCAGGCCGGCACCGCGAACGCCGACTACGAGACGGCCCGGATCTGGAAGGGCCTCAACCGCAAGGTCACCGTGAACGGCGTGGACGCCCGCGAGGCCCTGCTCGCCGAGTTCAACTACGGCCTGCGCGTCCTGGGCAGCGGCGAGGAGAGCGTCCAGACCGAGGCCGCCTACACCGAGTTCAACGAGGCGGCCGCCGCGCTCCTCGCCGCCTGACCGATTCCGCCCGGCACAGCGCGAGTTGTGCGGCAAAGTAGAGCGGGCCGAGGACTGGCTAAGAGTCCTCGGCCCGCACGTCATGGTACGAGAGGAACCGATGACCAGGATCGTCCACCAGGAGGCCGAAGGCATCCCGGCACCCCACGCGGCCGTGCCGACGGGTGTGCAGACGAAGGACGGCAGAGTCCTGCCGATCCTCGCCCTGCCCATGAGCACGCAGGTCGACCGTGCCGAGCTCGACGTCTTCCTCAAGCGGAACCGCTTCGTGCCGCGCGATGAGACGTCCCTCGCGGAGAACTCGCTGGCCCGCTGGACCGAGGAGAAGGACGGCCGGATGGTCGTCACCTTCCTCGACGCCGAGGGCACCGCGCGCATCGTGCTTCCGGCCGACCCGCGGATCAGGATGTGGGTGAACCTGGTGAAGGGCTACGACGGCACCCTGTCGGTGATGGTGCTCCCCGAGATGGACACGTTCGACCTGGGGGCCGTGGCCGAGCGGATCAGCCCTGGGGCGACCGGCGAATACTGGCACCTGTCGGTGGGGTACCTGCGGGACAGGAAGCGGCCGTGAGCAGGCGGGTCAGCGAGGTCGTCGCGGCCAGGCAGGCCGACGAGAACCACAGGGTGCTGGAGATCCACACGACCGGCGGGCGGCCGTCGTTCCGGGTGACGCCGTGCGAGGCCGACGGGCCGGACAAGCCGGCCTGCCCGTGGCGGCGGGACGCCGAGGTCGGCGAGTACCCGCCGCAGGCGTACCGGCAGTCCGCGCGCACCGCGTACGACATGGCCGAGCACGCCTTCGGCTGCCACCAGCACGCGGCTGAGGACGGGCCGCCGATGTGGTGCGCCGGGTTCCTGCTGCGCGGCGCCGGCGACAACATGCGGGTGCGGATGGAGTCGCGGCGGCTGGACTTCTCCGTCGTGCACTCCGACGCCGAGCTGTACGACAGCTACCGGGAGATGGCCGAGGCCAACGGCGTGGCCCCGGACGATCCGGTGCTCGCGCCGTGCCGGGGCGACGGGTACCGGTGGGCGAAGGACCGCGAGTAGTCGGCGTGTCGCGAGGGCGTTGTCCGACCGGCGAGGTATAACGGAAGGACAGTGTCCAGCATGAGGCCCCCAAAATGTGCCGTGGGGGCCTTTTGCGCGTCCGGGGTCAGTAGTGCCTCGACGTCCGCTTCGCACGCCGCCAGATCGGATACCAGAGGCCGAGCGTCATCAGCGTCATCAGGGCGTGGACGCACGTCATCAGGCAGCCGGGGCCGTGGACGGTCTTGCGGGGCTGGTTGGCGACGTACACCTGCTGCGGCGGCGGCTGGTAGCCGTACGGCGGCTGGTGCGGCGGCTGGCCGGGCTGCTGGCCGTAAGGCGGCTGGGGCTGGTTCACGGGTTCCCCCCTCGGGATGTGGGCGCGCGGGACATCGTACGGCGGAAGACAGATTGTCTTCCCCGTACCCCGTTCGGCTCTAGGCTTTCGGCCGTGGATGACGAGCAGTGGGACGACGAGATCCCCGGGCAGCAGGCCCTCGACCTGGGCGACTTCGGCGCGGCCGAGGTGGAGATGCCCGAGGACGGCTGGGAGTACCGGTTCCGTCTCGACTTCTACGGCGAGGTCGACGCCTCGACGCTGCCGCGCGGCTGGGACTGGGTGCGGTCGCCGCGCTGGCCCGGTGCGCCCGGCGGGGCGGTGATCGCCACGGCGCGGGCCGCCCGCGACCCGGTCGAGGCGGTGATGGAAGCGGTCGGCGAGCTCGAAGAGGCCGGTGCCCGGGTCACCGACGTGTTCGGCGTCGGCCGGTACGACGGTGGCGGTGTCCCGTACCGCGAGGAGCAGGCGGTGACGGACGACTGCAATCGGCTCATCGGCGAGCGCCCCGGGCACGGTGACTGGGCGGCCCTGCAGGCGGCGCGGACGGCGTGGGCGGTCCGCGCAGGCATCACGGGCGGCACGAACATGGAGCGGCGGGCGCAGCTCACGGTGTGGTGGGACCAGTACGGCGGCGAAGACGGCACGGCCGAGCTGGCGGCCGTGGCCCACGCCTACCGGACGTGGATGGCGGGCCGCCCGGTGTGAGGCCGGGCGGTAGCCGGGTCAGCGCTGCTCGAAGGGGCTGGGGATCTCGCCCTTGAGGAGCCGGTGGACGATCGCGGCGACATCGCGGGCGCCGGCCTCGGTGAGCGGCGCGGTGAACGGGTGCACGCTGGTGTGCGTCTGGTTCATCATCAGCTCGAAGCCGGAGTCCATGTAGAGGGCGACGGCGAGGCCGGTCCGCATGATGCCCCACGTGCGGCCGCCGGGCAGCGGCTCGACGGCGATGCCCATGCGGACGTGGGCCGGGGCGAGGGTCAGGCCCTCGTCGACGAACGCCTGAATGAGGGCCTGCGACAGCTTGGTGCGCTCCATCATCGTCAGCTCGACCTCGGGGCGGCCGTACTTTCGGGTGATGGTGTCGGCGGCGGCCTGCGCGAGACTCCCGGCGCTCTCGGAGTTGGGGCCGACGTGATAGTTGTGGCGCTCCATCACGGCCAGGAGGTCATCGAGGAGCCCCGCGGCCTCGCGCAGGACGGGCGGGGTGCACAGCGGGGCGTGGCGGCCGATCGCCGACACGATCCGGTCCTCGGACGTGCGCACCCCGGTCACCGCTGCTCCCCCTCGGCGTACTCGGCGCGGACGTCGCCGGCGAGCGCGGCCATCTCGTCGTCGTCGAGGCCCCACAGGATCTCGCCGCCGACGTGCTGGCCGGGCTTGGTCAGGCCCGGCAGCGCCCGGCGCAGAGCGGCCTCCTGTGAGCGGTCGACGCGCAGCACGGCGCCCTGCTGGCCGGGCACGAGGGTCAGGTGGTGCTTGACCGTGCCGGTGGCGGCCAGCTCGGCGGAGAGGCGGATGACCGGCGCGACCCCGGAGTCGTCGCCGTCGAGGATGCGTTCGACGTCCGTCTGCAGCTCGGTCATCAGCCGCGAGGGGCGGGGAGTTTCGCTCATGCCGGGAGCGTAGCGCCGTGCGGGGCACGGCGAGTCAACGTCCGCGTTGTCCGCTGGAGTGACTAGCGTGACGGGCATGGATCAGGTACCGCGGCTCCGGGATGTGCGGTCGGGCCGTGGCCTGACGCAGAGCGAGGTCGGCACCGAGTTGAAGGTGTCGAAGCAGCGGGTGTCGGCCCTCGAATCCGCGCCCATGGGGACCCTCCAGGTCGGTACGCTCGCGGCGTACGCCCAGGCGCTCGGCGGGCGGCTGCTGATCGGGATCGAGGTCCCCGGCGGCGTGGTGGTGCCGGTGTTCTGGGGAGAGTCGATCGGGAGTGGGACAGAGCTGTGAGCGAGCACGACGAGACCGCGACCAAGGCCGGCATGGCGAGGTCTCAGGTCCTCCCGACGCGCAAGGCGCTGCGGAAGGCGCTGCAGGCGCTCGATGTGACGGTGCACGAGCGGCGCCCGGGTCAGCCGCAGAACCCGCACGGTGAGCGCGGGGACGCGGCGCAGGCGCTCGGGGCGCTGGCGGGCCTGGTCCATCAGATGCAGATGCCGTTGCACGGCGGGCCGCTGCACACCGAGATGCAGAAGGGCTACCTGAACGGCTTCGAGCGGGACGTCCCGGCGCTGTTCGCGCAGCTCGGCGACCGGGCGCAGTACGACTCGGCGTTCGTCCGCGAGGGCGTCCGGCAGGCGCCGCTGGCGTCGATCCAGCTGAGCATCGCGTCGACCGCGCTGGCAGCGGCGGGGAAGGCGCTGCTGGCGGCGGCGCTGGTCGCCGAGGGCCCGGAGAAGCTGGACCAGGAGCAGATGGACGCGGTGGAGGCGCTGACGGTGGAGTCGATGGAGGTGGCTGACCTGCTGACCGGGTACGTGGCGGCCAAGCGGGAGCAGTGGGCCACCGGCAAGGCCGGCGAGTGAGCACCGCGGTCGTCCCGCCGGGGTACTACCGGTGCCCGGAGTGCCGGACGGTGTCGGCTCATCCGCAGGACGCCGAGGAGGACTACTGCGCGGCGCCGTCGTGCCGCCGGTTCAACGGCGGCCGGGACAGCTGGATGTGGGTGGCGCTGCACCGGCGGCTGCGGGAGGCCGGGCCGTACGTGCGGTTCACGCCGGAGACGTGCCCGGACTGCGAGTCGATCCTCGTGATGGGCGAGTTCGTCGACGACGCGGAGGCGCCGCACGACGGGGTGGAGTTCTGGTGGTGTGCGACGTGGTCGTGTCGCCGGACGGGCCTGTCGTACGGGCGGCCGAAGCCGATCATCCGCGACGTCGGAGGGTTCTACG
The DNA here is from genome assembly GCF_055584185.1 of Streptomyces sp. NPDC104202. Taxonomy (NCBI): domain Bacteria; kingdom Bacillati; phylum Actinomycetota; class Actinomycetes; order Kitasatosporales; family Streptomycetaceae; genus Streptomyces; species Streptomyces sp. NPDC104202. The sequence continues at coordinate 23,460 of NZ_JBVJMN010000084.1, forward strand.
GCGATGTGGGCTGAGGACTGGCGGCGCAAGGGCGCGGCCGTGCTCGGCGCGGCGCGGCCGGGGCTGGCCGGGCCGTTCGGGGTGTGGTCAGACAATGTCGACGATGACCAGGAGCACCAGGCCGATGCCGAGCACGCCGAGGATGTTGCGCGACAGGTGGCATAGGGGCTCGGCGTCGGTCAGGGCCCGGGAGGCGGCGGCGACTTCCTCGCTGTCGCTGATGGGGGGGATGTCGGCGTGCGGGACGCCGGCAGCCTTCGCGGTCGTCATGACGCCGGCCCACGTCTCGATCGCGCGGCGGTAGGCGCTGGAGGCGCGGGCGAAGCGGGTGTAGGCGTAGACGTTGAGCAGGGCGGCGAGGACTGTCGCTGCGGCGACGATGGGGATCATGCGGCCTCGGCCTGCTTCCGGCCCGGGTTGTCGGTGAAGTCCATGTGGGTGAGCGTACTGGTAGAAGCCCCTTCGTATTCACCCGTTCAAACTTGCTCGCAAGGTGTTTGCAGATTAGAATGAAAGAGCAACATCACGCACAGCAACCAGTAAGGAGGCAGCATGGCGGTTCAGTTCGCGACGTGCTCCTATCCCGAGTTCAGCTCGAACATGGGCATCCCGGTCCGCGCGACGGTCGGTGCGCCACGGTTCCACCTGGCGTACATCCTCGGCGGGTTCATGCCGGAGGCGGCGCCGGACCGGCGGTTCATGAACCGCGGCTTCGACGGCTTCCGGCACGCGATGCGGTCGAAGCTGGACATGGTGGGGATCGAGCGGTTCACCGAGCTCGCGCAGCGGATCGCGGACAACCACGAGCAGCCGGACGGCCGGGTGGTGTTCCTGTGCTTCGAGAACGGGATCAACCAGAAGGGCTGGTGCCACCGGCACATGCTGGCCGAGTGGCTGCGCGAGCAGACCGGCCAGGAGGTGCCGGAGCTGGGCACGTACAGCCCGGACGACCCGCTGTTCGTCAAGGGTGACGAGCCGCCGCCGTTCGAGGCGCTCGGGTTGTTCTGAGGCCGGCGGGAGACAGATTGTCTCCCGACCGGCGGTCCTCCCCGAGGTAAGCGGGGAGGGCCGCCGGTCCGGCGGAAGACCACCACGGGCACGCCCGGGGCTGCGGTCACCGCTCGGCCATCCTACAGAGCGCATTCACCCGTTCAAACTAGACACCAAGGTGTCTGAAAGTTAGACTGAAAGTGCAAGGACAACGCCACTCCACACGGAAAGGCCCAGCGTGATTCAGCAGTTGGAGCAGTTCGGCGTCACCGAAGAGGTGATCAACAAGGCCATGGCCGCGATGATCACGGACTTGGAGCCGCAGGCGAAGGAGCGCGGCATATCCGTCCGCGCGCTCCTCAGCGGCTGGAAGGAGTCGATCAGCAGCGCGTACTTCTTCGGCTACACGTCTGCCGTCCTGGGCGGCAAGGAGGGCGCCGAGCTGACCAAGCACGCCCGGATGTCGATCGTCTACGCGTTCATGAAGAGCGACGACCCCGAAGTGCGCAGGTTCGCGAGCGGCCTGCAGGACAGCGCGGCGAGCAAGGCGTGGGAGCAGATCAACGCCGAGACCCGCAAGCTCGGCGATCACCCGAGCTTCGTGGCGTTCGTGTGCACCGAGTGCCCGGTCGGCACCGACGGCGCGGTGTACCGCGAGAACCAGCCCGACCCGGAGGGCGAGGAGCACGCCCGGTGGCGGTGCGGCGTCTGCGGCAAGGCCGCCGACGCGAGTCACTTCGACCTGGCCGACGACGAGGAGATCGCGTTCCGGGGCGACGTCCTCGGCTTCGTGAAGAAGGAGAGCAGCGCAGCATGAGCACGAAGCAGGAGGCCGCCGCGTTCACGGACGCGGCGGCCGCCCGCCTCGCCGGCCAGGTACGGGCCGCGCTGAGGCAGGCGAAGACGACCATCACGCAGGCCCCCGGCATGGAAGGCGACTGGGAGACCTGGCCGACCGACCACCCGGCCTACGAGCTGTACGCGCTGCTCGACGCGGCCGTGGCCCGGGTCAACGACCTCGCCGAGGACCGGGAGTGGGACGAGGCGGTCATGGACCGGGCGTCCGGCGTCGACATGAAGATGGTGCGCGTCGACCGGCTGACGACGGACGACATCGTGCTGCTCGACGACGAGCGCTGGTACGAGGTGCGGGACGTGTGGGGCCAGGACGACGAGGACCCCGAGGCGCACGACCTCGACCCGGCCGACGTCGCCGCGATCCGCACGATCGTGGAGGGCGGCGGCCTGCAGTACAGCCGCCTGGCGCTGCGCGTCATCGACCCGGAGCGGTCCTGCGAGCACGAGATCGTGTGCAAGACGATCGGGTTCGACGCCCACGCCCTCCTGCCGCTGCAGGTCATCGGGCTCGACCAGAAGGGCGGCGGCCGTGGCTGACCAGACGCCCACGAGCAAGGCCCTGCTGGACGCGGTGGCGTCGCTGGAGGCGGCGTTCGTGCACCGCCCGTACGACGAGGTGCTGCGCACGCTCGACGCCATCACCGACGACGGAGGCGCGCTGCAGGCCCTCGCCGAGGCGCTGGAAGCGGCGCGGGAGCGGGTGGAGGCCAACTCGGACATGGACGACATGGACGACCCGGGCTACGCCCTGCACGCCGACCTCGGGTACCTGGCCGAGGAGATCGGCGACTCCAGGAAAGACGTCGGGTCGCGTGTGGAGAGTGTGGTGGCCGGCCGTGGCTGACCTGCCGTACTACGTGGACGACCCGGCGATGGACGAGGTCCGCCAGGCGCACCGGCTGCTGTCCGAGCCGGACGACCGGGCGGAGACCTGGCAGGCGTACACGGGCATCTGCTCGGCCGGCGACTGGTCGCCGCGCGCGGGCGGGCCGCTGGACTCCTCGGCGCTGGGCTCGTTCTCGGCGGCGGCGCGCCGCCTGCGCAAGACCCAATCGACGGTCAGCACCGCCATCGCCCACCTGGAGGCAGACCTCGGCGTCAGCCTGTTCGACCGCAGCGGACGCTACCCGCAGTTGACCGAAGCCGGGCGCCAGGTGCTCGGTCATGCCCAGGAAATTCTCGCCGCCGATACCCGCCTGCAGCAGTTGAGCGTGCGGCTGGCCGCCCCGGTCGAAGCGCGGCTGACCGTGGTGTTCTCCGACGTCTATCAGCTCGATCCGGAGCAGCGCGTGTTGCAGCGCTTTGCCGAAGCGTTCCCCGAGATCGAACTGGAATGGCTGGATGCCGAAGGCGAAGACGTGCTGGAACTGGTGGGTAGTGGTCGCGCCGCGCTGGGCCTGCTGCCGCGCCAGGAAAGCTATCCGGATGGTCTGGTGGCACGGCCGTTGGCCCATCACAGCGAGCTGTCGGTGTATGTGGCGCACGACCATCCGCTGGCCGACGCCGGCCGTCGCGCGGCCGCCCAGCTGGCACGGCACCGGCAGGTGCGCCTGAGCGCGGAGGTCGACCATGCGCGCGCGGCTACCGGACTGGCCTGGACCGCCACCGACTACCTGATGGTGATGGAGATGGCCGAGGACGGCATCGGCTGGGCCGAGCTGCCACGCGCGCTGGTACAGCGCTACGACCGCGGGCAGCTGGTGGAACTGGTGCTGCCCGGCTGGCCACGACGCATCCACAGCGACCTGCTGTGGCGCCGCGACACGCCGCCGGGGCCAGCGGCGCTGTGGTGGGCCGACGCGTTGGGGTGAACCGAAAAAGGGGACGGAGGGGATTAAGTCGTTTGTGCCACAAACGACTTAATCCCCTCCGTCCCCTTTTTCATCAACGATGGGCGAGCGCGTAATCCAGCGACGCGCACACCGCTGCCACCTGGGCGTCGTTGCACTGCTGCGGGGTCGCCCGCGGGCTGTCCGGGTAGACCTCGGTGGTGGTGGTGTACTTCGCCCCGGTGATACCGGCGCACAGGCCCAGCTTCACCAGCGGGTACTCGATCACGCCGTGAGCGACCACCGGCGAACCGATGATCTCGCCCTTGTCGTCGGCCGGCGCGATGTGGGTGACCTTCTCCACCGCGGCGATGACTGCCTGCTGGAACGCCGCCTGCGGGTTCTCGCTGTCGTCCACCAAGTAGAAGCCATC
>NZ_JBVJMN010000085.1:0-27125 GCF_055584185.1 Streptomyces sp. NPDC104202
GAGCGCATGATGCGCGACGCCAAGATCACCCAGATCTACGAAGGCACCAACCAGGTCCAGCGCATCGTCATGGCCCGCAACCTCCCGTAACCACCGGGACGCGCGAAGGGCGCCCTCCCCGCCGGGGAAGGCGCCCTCCGTCGTGTCCGTCCGCGGGTCAGCGGTTCGACTCGACGGTGACCTTCTCGTCGTTCCGGATCTGCTCGACCAGCTGCTTCACCTTCGGCATGTCCCACTTCAGGGAGCCCTGCGGAGCGGTGCCCGAGATCGGCATGTTCATGGACTTGCCGTCGCCGCTGTTGATGCCCTTCATGGCGAAGAACATCTTGCCGAGGTCGTACAGCGACATGTCCTTGTCCACGATCAGCGTGTCCAGACCCGCGCCCAGCGTCGGGTACAGCGCGAACGGGTTGAGGATCGTGCCGGGCGTCGCCGCCTGGTTGGCCAGCGCGGAGAGGAACTTCTGCTGGTTCTTCGTCCGCTGCAGGTCGGACTCGGCGAAGGCGTACCGGGTACGGACGAAGGCCAGCGCCTGCTCGCCGTTGAGGGTCTGCTTGCCGGCCTGGAAGTCGGCGCCGGACTTCTTGTCCTTGAAGCCCTTGTCGATGTTCAGCTCGACCCCGCCGAGCGCGTCCACGATGTTGGCGAAGCCGGCGAAGCCGATCTCCGCGTAGTGGTCGATGCGCAGGCCGGTGTTGAACTCCACGGTCCGCACGAGCAGCTCGGGGCCGTCCATCGCGTAGGCCGCGTTCAGCTTGGAGCCGCCGCGCGCCGGGTACGCCTTGCCCGACTCGGAGCCGACGAAGTTCGGGATCGTCACCCAGGAGTCACGGGGCAGCGAGACCATCGTGTTCCCGCTGGAGCAGGCCGCGAGGATCATCATCGAGTCGGTCCGCTTGCCCTCGGCGGAGCCGGTGTGCAGCTTCTTCTTCTCCTCGGCCGACATGCCCTCGCGGCTGTCGGAGCCGACGATCAGGTACGTCGTGCAGTCGCCCTCGGACGGACGCTCGATGACCTTGGAGAGGTCCACCTCGTTGCGCATCTGCGAGCTGGCCCAGGCGTACGTGCCGATGCCCCAGGCGAGGACGCCGACGACCAGCACGATCGAACCGACCTTGGCGCGCTTGCGCCAGTCCGGCGCGGGACGCCCGGGTCCCTGCGGCGCGTACGGCGGGGGAGGGGCGCCGTGGCCGCCGCCCTGGGCCCCGCCCTGCGGGGCGCCGTAGACCTGGCCCGTGTTGTACCCGGAGTCGTAGCCCTCGCCCCGCGCCTGCGTGAAGTCCGGGCGGTACTCCTGCCCGCGGCCCTGGCCCTGCTGCGGGTAGCCCTGGTCGTACCGGGGCGGCTGCTGCGGAACCTGCGGGCGCCGCACGTGGCTCATCCGGCGGGCGCCCTCGGGCTGTGAGTTCGCGCTGCCGCGGCCGAGGCCGCCGTCTTCGGACCAGTCATTCATGCGGACCAGTGTGCCGGTCGGGGCTTTCCCGGCGACAGGGCGGGTGGAGGATCGGACCGGTGCTGTTGCCAAGCTGATGCAAACCGGACAGGGGCGGGACCCGGCATATGGTGGAGGGCATGACAGAACAGGGCGATATCCCGGGCAAGCCCACCTCGGCCTCCCGCACCACCCTCAGCCACATCATGACCAGCCACGACACCAACCTCCTCGGCACGGTGCACGGCGGCGTCATCATGAAGCTGGTCGACGACGCGGCCGGCGCCGTCGCGGGACGGCACTCGGGCGGCCCCGCCGTGACCGCCTCCATGGACGAGATGGCCTTCCTGGAGCCCGTCAGGGTCGGCGACCTGCTGCACGTGAAGGCCCAGGTCAACTGGACCGGCCGGTCCTCCATGGAGGTCGGCGTCCGGGTCATGGCCGAGCGGTGGAACGAGTCCACCCCCGCCACCCAGGTCGGCTCCGCCTACCTCGTCTTCGCCGCCGTCGACGCCGACGGCAAGCCCCGCCGCGTCCCCCAGGTCATCCCGGAGACCGAACAGGACAAGCGCCGGAACCAGGAGGCCCAGATCCGCCGCACCCACCGGCTCGCCCGCCGCCAGGCCATCAAGGAGCTCCGCGAGCGCCGCATCGCCGAGGGCTACGAGGACTGACCGCCGCCGCCGGGCCCCTCGCGGCCCGGCCCGCCCGTCACGGGCACACCACCTGGTCCCCCGTGACCGCCTCGAACGGCCCGGCCCGCCCCGTGTCCTCCGCCCGGACCCCGCGCACCCCGCGGTAGTCGGCCCCCACCGTCACCCGCAGCGTCCCGCCCCGCCCCGCGACCGCCTTCAGCTCGGCCCCGGGAAGGGCCGTCGCGAGGGACTTCGCCGAGCGGTCCCAGCGGGGGTCGTACTCGACGACAGTGCGGGTGTGCTCCCGCCCGGCCCCGGTCATCGGGGTCCGGGTGGTGTCGAAGCCGGTCGCCCGCAGCGCGTCGTCGACCTTCCGGCCGAGCCCGTCCGTCCGGGTCCCGTTGTAGACCTGCACGCGGACGGTGCGCGGCGCCACGTCCACGACGACGGACTTCGGGGCCTTGGCGGAGCTCGCGGCCTTCTGCGGGGCGAGCGGCCGGTCCTCGCGCAGGGCCTGGAAGAGCTTCCGGGCCTTCGCCGCGTCCCACTTCACCGTCGAGCCGATCCCCTTCACCGGGAAGCTCATGTCGCCGATCGGCACGGAGACGAACTCCGAGGACGCCGGGGTGAAGCCGTGCATGGCCTTGGCGAGGGCCAGCAGCTGGTCCGTGCCGAAGTCCTCGTCGGCGCGCACCGAGCTCAGCAGGGTCGTGGCGACCTCCCGGAACCGCACCGGGTTGAGCAGCACCCCGCCGCTGGTCGTCCGCTCGATGAGCGCCGCCAGGAAGCGCTGCTGGCGCTGCATGCGCCCGATGTCGGAGGCGCCGTCGATGTGGCGGGAGCGCACGTACTGAAGAGCCTGCCCGCCGTCCAGCTCATGAGTGCCGGCGGACAGGTCGAGCCCGGTGTACGAGTCCTTCACGGCCCGGGTCGTACAGATCTGCACGCCGCCGACCGCGTCCACGGTCCGCATGAAGCTGGTGAAGTCGACCTCCAGGTAGTGGTCGATCTTCACCCCGGTCATCGACTCCACGGTCCGCACGGTCAGCCCGGGGCCGCCCTCCGCGTAGGCCGCGTTCAGCTTCACCGGATGCGCGTGGTGCTTCTTCCCGCTGGTCAGGTCGGTGTGCGCGGGCATCTCGGTGTACGAGTCGCGCGGCAGGCTCACCACGCTCGCCCGCTCCCGGTCCTCGGAGATGTGGACGAGCATCACGGTGTCGGTGCAGTGGCAGGGCGCGCCGCCGAGCCGGTACTTCGCCTTCTCCTCCGGGGTGATCCGGTCGCGGCCGTCGGTGCCGACGACCAGCACGTTCATCCCGTGCCCCGCCTGCGGCCGGTTCTTCATGTCCTTGAAGGGGTCGACCCGCGTGATCCCGGTGTCCAGGCCGGTGACCACGGCGTGCCCGATGCCGCCGGCGGCCAGGACCGTCACGGAGAGCGCCGTCGCCATCCGCATCCCCCACCGGGGGCGCCTCCGCCGTCGCCGGCGGACCGGTGCGGGCCGGGCGCTGGGCCGGGGACGGGACGTGCGGGGCGGTGTGGGCACGGACGGACACCTCCGCGGGTGCGACAGGGGGAACCGTGAGCACCGTAGGCCCATACGATCAGCGCCAGGCCCCACCACCCGCTCGGCGCGCACCGCTGTCCCCCATTCGCGGTAACGTGGCGGGCAATGAACGCCACGCCCCCCGTCTCCGTGATCATGCCGGTCCTCAACGAGGAGCGGTATCTGCGCACCTCGGTTCGTCACATCCTGGAGCAGGAGTACGACGGCGAGATGGAGGTGGTGATCGCCCTCGGCCCGTCCACGGACCGCACGGACGAGATCGCCGCCGAGCTCGTCCGCGAAACCGCTTCGGACCAGCGCCGCGTCCACACGGTGCCGAACCCCACCGGCCGTACCCCCGCCGCCCTCAACGCGGCGATCCAGGCGTCGCACCACCCGATCGTGGTGCGCGTCGACGGCCACGGCATGCTCTCCCCGAACTACATCGCCACCGCCGTCCGGCTCCTGGAGGAGACCGGCGCGCAGAACGTCGGCGGGGTGATGCACGCCGAGGGCGAGAACGCCTGGGAGGACGCGGTCGCCGCCGCGATGACCTCGAAGATCGGCGTGGGCAACGCCGCCTTCCACACCGGCGGCGAGGCCGGCCCGGCGGAGACCGTGTACCTGGGCGTCTTCCGGCGCGAGGCACTGGAGCAGCAGGGCGGCTACAACGTGGAGTTCATCCGCGCCCAGGACTGGGAGCTGAACTTCCGCATCCGCGAGGCCGGGGGCCTGATCTGGTTCTCCCCGGAGCTCCGCGTCCAGTACCGCCCGAGGCCCTCCGTGAAGGCCCTCGCCAAGCAGTACAAGGACTACGGCCGCTGGCGTCACGTGGTCGCCCGCTACCACCAGGGCTCCATCAACCTGCGCTACCTGGCCCCGCCGACCGCCGTCTGCGCCATCGCCGCCGGCCTGGTCGTGGGCGCCGTCCTCACCCCGCTCGGCTTCGTGGTCCCGGCGGGCTACCTCGCCGCGATCGCCGCCGGCTCGGTCCCGGCCGGCAAGGGCCTCCCGCTCAAGGCGCGGCTGCAGATCCCGGTGGCCCTCGCCACCATGCACATGTCCTGGGGCTACGGCTTCCTCACCAGCCCCCGCTCCCTCGCGAGGAAGGTCATCGCGAGCCGCCGTCCGGCGGTGCGGGCCGGCGACACCGAGTCGGTCTGACCGCTCCGCGCACGCGCGACGGCCGGGTCCCCTTCCGGGGGCCCGGCCGTCGCGTGCGTCACGGAGGTGCCAGGGTCAGCTCTTCCCGTCCCACCGGTAGACCGAGTAGACGTCCATGCAGGTCGCCTTGTCGTCGGCGCCGTCCGGCAGGTCGCCGGCCTTGGCCGTCGCCCTCTTGTAGGTGGTGCCCTCGCGGAAGTCGGCGCCGATCACCAGCCGGATCTCCTGCGCCGTGGCGTCGGCGCGGGCGGCCGAGTCGGGCAGGCCGAGCGCCTTGGCCACGGACAGCGCGTTCGCCCTGCCCTGGTCGCCCTCCGCCTTGGGGTACAGGACCACGGTGTCCTTGCGGCTCGCGCCCTCCTGGGAGGCCCCGGCGCGGGTGAAGCCCTTGCCCTGGAGGTGCTCGGTCACCGTGCGGGCGCGGCCCTCGACGGCCGCCTCGCCGCCGCCGTCGGTGCCGTTGACGACCGCGACGGCGAAGGAACCGGGCGCCGCGGCCGGGGTCTTCGGCTTCGCCGGACCGGTCGGCTTCGGCTTGGTGCCGGCCGCCTCGCCGTTCTTGTCCAGGGCGACGTCCTCGCGGAGCATGGTCCACATCTTGTCCGCGGACGCCGGGACCATCTGCAGCCAGGCGTTCGGGTTCTGCGGGTACGGCACCGTCGGGACCGTCGCCGTGGTGAGGCGGTCGATCTTCACGTTCTTCAGCTGCATCGACAGGTCGAAGAGCTTCTTCACCGTGTCGAGGTCGTCGGAGACCTGCAGCGCCTTGGTCGCGGTCTCGGCGAGCCCCATCAGACGGCCGGTGTCGGTCCAGGCGTTCTGCCCCTGGAGCTTCTTCATCATGCCGTTGATGTACATGTGCTGGGCCTTGGCGCGGTTCTGGTCGCTGCCGAAGGCGTGCCGGGTCCGCAGCCACTGGAGGGCCTGCTTGCCCTGGATCTCGGTGGTGCCCTCCTTGAGCTTCAGCCCGGAGCCGCCCCGCACCTGCGCGGTCGACTTGTCGTACACGCCGGTCTTCACGCAGACCGGGACGCCGCCGACCTCGTCCGCCATGGCCACCACGCCGGCGAAGTCGACCATCATCCAGTGGTCGATGTAGACGCCGGTGAGCCTCTCCCAGGTGGTGAGGGTGCAGCCCGGACCACCGCGCTGGAGGCTCTCGTTGATGGGCCGGGTGGTCGTGGCGGGGAAGGTCTCCCCGGTGTCGCTCTTGCACTGGGGGATCGGGACGACGGTGTCGCGCGGGATCGAGACGATCGAGGCGTTCTGGCGGTCCGCGGAGACGTGCAGCAGCATCTGCACGTCGGCGAGCGGAGCCCGGTTCTTGTCGTCCTTGCCGCCGCCGAGGGCGATGTTCTTGTCGTCGGCCCGGCTGTCGGAGCCGATCAGGAGGATGTTGAGCGGGGTGTCGCCGAGGGCGTTCGGCGCGGCCTTCTTCACTCCGCTGTCGCCGCCCGCGCGTCCGCCGCTGCGGATGTTGCCGTTGAGGTGCTGGTAGTACAGGTATCCGGCGCCGGCCGTCCCGAGTATCAGGAGCGACAGGGTGAGGGCCACCCACCGCAGCACCTTGCGTTTGCCGGTCTTCTTGGCGCGCCGCCGCGCGGCGGCCCGCCCGCCCGCGCCCGTACCGGCGTCGGCCTTGCCGCCGTCGTCACCGTGACCGCCACCGCGTCGACGCGAGGCGCGGGTCGACGCGGGCGCGTCGGCCTCCGCGGCCTCCTCGGGAGCGCTCCCGCTCGTCCCGGTCGCCTCCCCCGCTTCGTACAGTTCGTCGTCCCAGCCCAGTTCACGGGCGCGCGGAACGCGTCCCCGCGTTCCCTCCCCACGCACGCTGTTCTGTCCCACCCCAGGTCCCCTCGTCAGTCAGATGCGCGCCAAGTCCCGGTGTATCCGGGTCACTTGGCGCACACCTGCTTGTCAGCTGCTACCTTCTGCAGATCCGTCGGCACCTTTGCCGGTCCGGTGACGGGCACCCCCGCGCCCTTGAAGTCGGCGCCGAGGACGAGCGTCATGGGCTCGCGCTCCCCGGCGTCCTGTGTGCCCGGCTTGAGCGCCGTGGCGGAGAGACCCATCATGTCCGCGAGCTTGCGGGCCTGATCGGCCTGGTTCGGTGCGTAGGTGAGCGTGGTCCGCGCCGCCTTCTCGGGGGCGTTGCTCCGGTTGGTGGAGCGGGTCACGCCCTCTTCGTTCTGCAGCCAGTTGATGGTCGACTGCGCCGCCCCCGTGATGCCGCTGCCGTTGTAGACGTCGACGCGCACCTGGGAGGCCGTGGACCGGGCGCCCTTGAGGAGCGCGGCCTGCGCCTGCGCCTGGGCGTTCTTCGCGTCCTGCTGCTGCTTCTTCACCTCGGTCAGCGAGGTGTCGGACTGCAGGACCGCGAAGAGCTGTGCCGCCTGCGTCGGATGGGGCACCACGGTGATCGGGGTCGGCTCGTCCGGGTTGTCGATCACCGGGAGCGTGGTGAACGCGATGTTCTTCGCGTCGATCCCCGCGAGCTCCTTGGCCAGGTCCTGGAGCTTGCCGAGCGACCCTATGCCCTTGTCGACGGTGAGCGCGTTCGTCGCCGCCGAGGCGAGGTCGTACAGCTTCGTCGGGCTGGTGAGCGTCTCGTTCGACTTCATCTGCCGGATCATCGAACTCATGAACTGCTGCTGGACCTTGATCCGGTCCAGGTCGCTCTTGTTGCCGAAGCTGGAGCGGGTGCGGACGAAGGCGAGGGCCTGCTCGCCCTGGATCGTCGACACACCGGCCGGCAGCTTCAGGTGCGACTTCCGGTCGTTCACCGGCTTCTCGACGCAGACCTCCACGCCGCCGACGGCGGTCGTCAGCTCCTTGACGGCGTTGAAGTCGACCATCATGAAGTGGTCGACGGTCAGGCCGGTCAGCTCCTTGACCGTGCGCATCGTGCAGCCGGGGTCACGGCCGCCCTGGCCCAGGCTCACGTTGAAGCGGGCCTTGGACTGGCCGGGGATCGTCAGGATCGACCCGTCGGGCTGCCGCGACTGGCACTCGGGGATGGCCGTCATCAGGTCGCGCGGGATGGACAGCGCCGTGGCGTTCGTCCGGTCCTTGGAGACGTGGAAGAGGATCGTGGTGTCCGCGTGGCCGGGGCTGTCCTTGTCGCCGTAGCCGCCGTTGCCCTCGCCGGTCCGCTTGTCGGTGCCGATGATCAGCACGTTGAAGGCCTCGCCCTTGCGGAAGCCCTTGCTCTCGGTGCCGATGGGCTCGACGACGTGGATGTTGCCGTCCAGCTGCTTGTAGAGCACGTACGCGCCGGTGGCGCCGCCCACGAGGACGAACGCCATCGTGCCGCCGGTCCACAGCAGGACCTTCTTCTTGCGGGATGCGCCCTGCTTGCGCTTGCGGCGGCTCGCGGGGGACGACGCGCCGCCGGCCGGCTGCTCGGGGACGCGGCGCCGGCGCTGGCCGGGGACGGGGGCGTCGACGGGCGCGGCCGCGGGGGCCGCGGCGGATCTCGCGGCGGGGGCGGATCTGCGGGGTCGGGACGGTGCCTGCGGCTCCTCAGCGGAGTGGTCCAGTCGCAGTTCGTAGTTGCCGGTCTGCGGGTTCAGCACCCACTGGTCGGCGGGGTCGATCTCGTCCGCCCGTCCACGGCTGTGCGCGTCCACGGTTCCTCGAGTCCTCCGTCGGTGCCACGCGGGGCGCCTCCCCCACAGGGCGCCGCTCTCTCGTTCGTTCGATCCTTGGTGAGTGCGACCATGCGGTCGGGGTGCACCGGATCGCGTCACACTATCCGCCCAGTTCAGCGTGGGGCGACGTCCGTGACAAATTCCACGCCCCTTACAACCGGGCAATTTGCTCAAACCTCATCGCTCTCCGCCCTCCCCTTGGGCCGACCTTTACCCACGGTCCCCACCGCCTTCTGCTACGAGCACACCGCCTCGGCCGCGCTCCGCCCGGTGAACGTCGGGGCCGGCGAGGCCGACGGCGCGTCCGCCTCCGCGTCGTCCGGCTTCCCGTCCCCGGCGGCCTTCCGCCCGTCGTCCTCGCTGCTCGGGGCCACCACGACCGGCTTGTCCTCGCGCAGTTGCCGGAAGAGCTGACTCGCCGCGGGCTGCACCAGTTCGTCCCGGTTCGCGTCGTACGTGTAGGAGCGCCGCGGCACCGTGAGGAACTGCACCTTCTCGGTCGGCACGGACCGCATCGCCCGCGCCAGGTCGTACAGGTCCCGCAGCGAGTCCAGCCCCGGGTCGGTCGTGATCGCCTTGGTCGCCGCGTCCAGCACCGGATACAGCTTCGTCGGGTTGAGGAGCACCCCGTCGCTCTGCACCTTGTTGACAAGCGCGCCGAGGAACTGCTGCTGGCGGTCCATCCGTTCGGTGTCGCTGCCGTTGCCGATCGACTTCCGGGCCCGTACGAAGCCCAGCGCCTGCTCCCCGTGGAGCGTCTGGCGTCCCGCCGGCAGCTTCAGATGGGCGTCGGAGTCGTTCACCGGCTCCTTCAGGCAGACCTCCACCCCGTCCACGGCGTCCACCATCTTCTTGAAGCCCCGGAAGTCGATCACCATGTGGTGGTCGATGCGGATCCCGGTCAGCTTCTCGACCGTACGGATCGTGCACGCCGTACCGCCGAACTCGAAGGCCCAGTTGAACTGGGCGAACTGCTGGCGGGTCCGGGTCCCGTCGGGCTTGCGGCAGCTCGGGATCGTCACCATCAGGTCGCGGGGGAGCGAGACGGCGGTCGCGCTCGCGTTCCCCTCCGACAGGTGCAGCAGGATCGTCGTGTCCGAGCGCTGGGTGCCCTTGTCCCTGCCGTACTTGCGGTTCCCCTCGCCGGCCCGCGTGTCCGAGCCGATGAGCAGGATGTTCCGGGCCGCCGTGGTCCCCGCCGGCGGCCGCTCCTTCTCGTACTTCGCGAGCTCGTCGGCGGCCGTGGTGTCCGTCGTGATGTTGCCGTCGAGCTTCCGGTAGAACCACCAGCCGACCCCGGCCGCCGCCAGCACGACGACCGAGACCCCGAGCGCCGTCCAGCGCAGCCAGTGGCGCTTGCGCGGCGGCTTCCCCGGAGTGCCCGGCTCGTCGTCGCTGCCGGGCGCCGCTGCGCCCTCCGCTGCCGCCGGGTCCGGTTCGGCGGGCGTGCCTGCACGGTCCGTCACGTCTGGGTCCGTCCTTCAGGGCGTCGGCGGCGCGACGGGCGGCCACCGGTCGTCCAGGAGGACGACCGAACCCGACGCTCGGTTGTGCGGAAGGAGTCGAATCCCCCCGGCCGATCATGTACCGGACTCGGCTCGGGGACCCGGGGACTCGGCGCGCCCCTACGCCGAATGGGGCACTCGGCGGGGTGAGGGGCGTGCGCCGGGGTTTCGGCCGGACGCCGGGGCGGACCGTGGGCGGCGCCGGGGCCGGGCGGACGGGGTGCCCGGCGACGCGCCTCAGAGCGCCCGGTGCGTCACCCGCTCGCTCTCCGCCCGCTTCTCCATGCCCTCGGCGTCGAGCCGGTCCAGGTTCCGGCAGAGGACGACGGAGGCGCCGGCCGCCAGCGGGGCGTACAGGCCCGAGGAGAGGCCCTGCCAGCCGTCGTAGCCGAGCGAGGACAGGACGCGGGAGCCGGGGCCGAGGCCGAGGGCGGCGGCGTCCTCACGGGCCCGCGCGACCAGTGCGGCGGCGGTGCGCTCCTCGCCGTCGACGACGAGGGCGGGCGCGTCCGGGTCGACCGGGACGAACGGGGCGAACCGGTCGCCCTGACTGGGGACCTCGACCGCGTAGTCCGCGTACCCGGCGGGCGCGGCGGGGAAGCGGCGGCCCAGCGGGGCCAGCGACAGCGCGATCCGCTCCCCGGAGCAGGCGAGACCCGCCTCCAGTCCGTCCGGACCGGCGACGACGACATCGGCGTCCGCGGGGTCGCCGCCGACCTCCGCCGTCACCCCGACCGAAGCGCAGGCGAGCAGCCAGACCGCGCTCTGCCAGTGCGCCGGCAGCAGCAGCGCGAGCCGGTCGCCCGGCGCGGCGGACAGTTCGCCCTGGAGCAGGTTCGCCGTCTTGGCCACCCAATTGGCGAAGGTGGCGACGGACAATTCCACGCGCTCACCGGTGGCGTCGTCGTAGAAAGTGACCAAGGGGCGTGCGGGGTCCGCGGCGAGCGCGGATCGCAGCAGGTCGGCGGGGGTGCGGTCGCTGGCGTTCACGCCGGACAGCGTACGCGGGCGGATGCGCCGGGTCCGCCGTACCGGTGACGCCGTCCACCGATCGGCCCGACGGCCCGTCAGCCGGGGTGCGCGATCCCGACGCGCGGAACGCCCCGGAGATCCGCACGATCGGCCCATGCGTGTATCACTCGCCACCTCGATCGCCGTCACCTGCGCGGCGGTACTCGCCCTGCCGGTCTCCCTCGCCGCACCCGCGGCGACTGCGGTGCCCCCGGCGCTCGGGCTGCCACGGGCGGTCCCCGCGCTGCCACCGGCGGCCCCCGCGCTGCCACCCGCGCCCGACCTCCCGGGCTCCACCCAGTCCCTGCCCCTGGCCCCGCTCGCCGCCTCGAACCGCGCCCTCGGCGCCGCGGGCGAGCAGGGGCTCACCCGGCGCGACGTCAGACCCTTCTCCCTCGTCGGCGTCGTCTGGGACGACCCGGCGGCCCCCCTGCACGGCACCGTGCAGGTCCGCACCCGCGCCGGCGGCGGCGACACCTGGTCGCCGTGGCAGGACGTGGAGACCCACAACGACGAACACGGGGCCGACCCGGGCACCGCCGAGGGCGCCACCCGTGGCCTCCGCGGCGCCACCGCCCCCCTCTGGGTCGGCGACTCGGACGGCGTGGAGATCCGGGTACGGGGCGATGAGCCGCTCCCGGCCGGCCTGCGCCTCGAACTCGTCGACCCGGGCGAGGCCCCCGCGGCGGACGCGGCGCCGGACCCCGCGGCCGCCCCGGGCCGTGCCGTCACCGCCCCCCGGGGCCGTACGGCCGTCGCCCCGGCGGCCCCCGGCACCACGGCCGCGCTCGGCGCGGCGGAGGCGGCGGCGAGCGCCGCCAATGCCGGACTCGCGCCGCTCGGGGCGACGTGGATCCCCGCCCTCTCCAAGGAGGAGACGGAGCTCACGGCCGGACAGCTGCCGGAGCGCTCCGCCCGGCAGGCCCCCGGCGCCCCCGCGGTGGCGCCGTTCATCGGCCCCCGCCCCAAGATCATCACCCGCAAGGGCTGGGGCGCCGACGAACGGATCCGCGAGAAGGGCTTCGTCTACACGAAGACCATCAAGGCCGCCTTCGTCCACCACAGCGCCACCGGCAACAACTACAGCTGCAGCCAGGCCCCCTCCGTCCTTCGCGGTATCTACCGCTACCACGTCAAGAGCAGTGGATGGCGGGACTTCGGCTACAACTTCGCCGTCGACAAGTGCGGAAACATCTACGAAGGCCGGGCCGGCGGCGTGGCCAAACCGGTCCTCGGCGCCCACACCCTCGGCTTCAACACCAACAGCATGGGCATCGCCGTCCTCGGCACCTTCAGCCAGAGCGCCCCGCCGGCCGCCGTCGTCACCGCCGTCGCCCGCCTGACGGCCTGGAAACTCGGGCTCCACGGGGTGAACCCCAAGGGGGCGGCGTACCTCGTCTCGGGCGGCGGAAACCGGTACAAGAAGGGCACCACCGTACGGTTCAACGCCATCGCCGGACATCGTGACGGATTCGCCACCGAATGCCCCGGCGGGCGCCTGTACAACAAGCTCGGCACCGCCCGCACGAGCTCCGCGAAGCTCCAGGGGAGGCGCTGATGGGGGCATAGGGGCAACCGTCTGCATAAACTGACCGGTCATATCGCACGGACGACCGAGACGGGCGTGCCGACGGGCCCCGAACAGGAAGCAGAGACGACAAGGTGACAGAAGCGATCCTCCTGGTCGGTGGCAAGGGCACACGGCTGCGCCCCCTCACGGTCAACACGCCGAAGCCCATGGTCCCGGCGGCGGGCGTCCCCTTCCTGACGCACCAGCTGGCCCGCGCCCGCGCCGCCGGCGTCGAGCACATCGTGCTCGCCACCTCCTACCTGGCCGAGGTCTTCGAGCCCCACTTCGGTGACGGCTCCGACCTCGGCCTCAGCCTGGAGTACGTCACCGAGGAGGAGCCCCTCGGCACCGGCGGGGCGATACGCAACGTCGCGTCGCGTCTCCACTCGGGCCCCGACGACCCGGTCCTCATCTTCAACGGCGACATCCTCACCGGCCTCGACATCGGCGCCCTCGTCGCCACCCACTCCACGTCCGGCGCGGACGTCTCCCTCCACCTCACCCGGGTCGAGGACCCCCGCGCCTTCGGTCTCGTCCCCACGGACGCCACCGGCCGCGTCACGGCCTTCCTGGAGAAGCCCCAGACGCCCGAGGAGATCGTCACCGACCAGATCAACGCGGGCGCGTACGTCTTCCGCCGCTCGGTCATCGACACCATCCCCGCCGGCCGCCCGGTCTCGGTCGAGCGCGAGACCTTCCCCGAGCTCCTCGCCTCCGGCGCGCACCTCCAGGGCATGGTCGACTCCACCTACTGGCTGGACCTCGGCACCCCGCAGGCCTTCGTCCGCGGCTCCGCCGACCTCGTCCTCGGCCGCGCCCCCTCCCCGGCCGTCCCCGGCCGCTGCGGCGACCGCCTCGTCCTCCCGACGGCCCGCGTCGCCCCGGACGCCAAGCTCACCGGCGGCACCGTCGTCGGCGCCGACGCCGTCGTCGGCGCGGGCGCCCGGATCACCGGCTCCACCCTCCTCGCCGGCGCGGTCGTCGAGCCCGGCGCGGTCATCACCGACTCCCTCGTGGGCGCCGGCGCCCACATAGGCGCCCGCACCGTCCTCCACGGCGCCGTCATCGGCGACGGCGCCCGCATCGGCGCCGACAACGAACTCCGCGACGGCGCCCGGGTCTGGTGCGACGCCACCCTCCCCCCCTCCACCCTCCGCTTCTCCTCGGACCAGTAACCACCCCGCCCGCGCCGTGGTGGGCCTTCGTCCCGCTGCGGCGGGACGAAGGCCCACACAGGAAAGTCGGGTCAGGGCTCCCCCCCCCACCCGGCTACCCTCGTACCCATGGCCGGCCGCTTCCCCCACAAACCCACCCGCACCACAGCCCGCGGCGGCCACCTCCCCCTGCCCCTCACCCCGTCCTCCACGACGGACGCCCCCGTGGACCTGGGCCTCACGCTGGGCCCGCTCCGGCGGGGCCCCGCGGATCCGACGTTCCGGGCGACGCGGGACGGCTCGGTGTGGCGGGTGACGCGGACGCCGGACGGCCCGGGGACGCTGCGGGTGAGCGCGGCGGGGGGCGGGATCGAGGCGGAGACGTGGGGCCCGGGGGCCGCGTGGCTCCGGGAGACGCTGCCGGCGCTGCTGGGGGCGGACGACGACCCGGCCGCGTTCGTGCCGCGCCACAAGCTCCTCCTGGCGAGCCACCGCCGTCGCACGGGCCTGCGCCTGACGCGTACGGGCCTGGTGATGGAGTCGCTGATCCCGTCGATCCTGGAGCAGAAGGTCACCACGCACGAGGCGTACGGATCGTGGCGGACGCTCGTACGGAAGTACGGCGAGCCGGCGCCGGGCCCGGCCCCGGAGGGCATGTACGCGATGCCGGACGCGCGCACGTGGACGCAGATCCCGTCGTGGGAGTGGCACCGCGCGAACGTCGACGGGAAGCGTTCGGCCACCATCGTGCGCGCGGCCCGGGTGGCGGCCCGTCTGGAGGAGGCCGCGCTCATGGACCCGCCGGCCGCGCGCAGGCGGCTGGAGCTGGTCCCCGGGGTCGGCCCGTGGACGAGCGCGGAGACGATCCAGCGCAGCAACGGCGCTCCCGACGAGGTCACGACGGGCGACCTGCACCTGCCGGGGATCGTCGGCTGGGCGCTCGCGGGCGACCGTACGGCCGACGACGCGGCCATGCTCGCCCTGCTGGAGCCCTACGCGGGCCAGCGCCACCGCGCGGCCCGCCTGATCCTCCTGAGCGGCCGGGTCCCGCCCCGCCGCGCCCCCCGGATGACCCCGGGCGACATCACCGGCCTCTGAACCACCGGCCCGCCGACCGTCCGCCCGCCGGTCACGCGGTGGTGGGGCCCCGAAGACCCCGCACCACCGCGACGGCGGCCGACGGCTCACGGCCCTCCGGCCGCTCCTCAGCGCACCTCGAAGAACTCCGCCGCCACGCGCGCCGGCCGGTCCTTGGGGGGCGCGGCCGGGTGCCCGACGGCGACGGCGCCGAGGGGGTCCCAGTGGTCGGGCAGGCCGAGGACGTCGCGGACGACGTCGCGGCAGAACATGGTCGAGGAGACCCACGCGGAGCCGAGGCGCTCGCCGGCGAGGGCGACGAGGAAGTTCTGCACGCCGGCGCCGGCGGCGACGACGAACATCTCGCGCTCGGCGGCGTCGCGGCGCGGGTCGCCGTAGTGGTGCGAGCCGTCCATGACGAGACACGGGACGGCCAGGTAGGGGGCGTTGCGCAGGACGTCCCCGCGGCGCACCCGCTTGGCGATGGAGTCCTCGGACTTCCCGTCCTTGCGCAGGTCGGCGATCCAGGCGTCCCGCATGGCGTCGAGGAGCCGGGTCCGCGACGCGGGCGACTCCAGGAGGACGAACCGCCAGGGCGTGGTGTGGTGCGGCGCGGGCGCGGTGACGGCCGCGGCGACCGCGCGGCGCACGGCGCCCGGGTCGACGGGCTCGTCGGTGAACTCGCGGACGGTGCGCCGCAGGGTGACCGCCTCGCGCACGGCCTCGGAGGTGCCGAGCCGGAACATGTCGTCGGCGGCGCCGCGCACGAGGGCGCGCGCGCCCGGCTCGTCGTCGTCGGCGACCACGTGCGGCAGGCCGCGGACGACGGCGACCGGGAGGCCGGCGGCCTTGCCCTTCACCAGGTCGCCGGCGGCGGCGAGTTCGTCGGCGGTGGCGACGACGGTCGCGCTCAGGGGATTGCCGTGGGCGTCGGTGCCGCCGCGCAGGTCGTCGAGGACGCGCACGCCGGCGGCGCCGATGGCCACGTCGGTGAGTCCGGCGCGCCAGGGTCGCCCGAAGGTGTCGGTGACGACGACGCCGACGTCGACGCCGAGGGCCTCGCGCACCCCCGCGCGGATGCGCCGCGCGGAGGCGTCGGGGTCCTCGGGGAGCAACAGCACGGTTCCGGAGGGGGTGTTGGAGGCGTCGACACCGGCGGCGGCCATGACGAGCCCCTGCCGGTTCTCGACGATCCGCAGCGTGCCGCGCCGGGCGACGACGCGTACGGTCTCGGCGTCGATGGCCTTCTCGCGGTCCTCGGCGGTGACGAGCCGGCCCTCGGCCTTGCTCACTATCTTCGAGGTGACGAGGAGGACGTCCCCGTCGGCGAGGTCCGGCGACGCGGCGGCTATGAGCGCGGCCAGGTCGTCGCCGGCCGACACCTCCGGCAGCCCGGCGGGGGCCCAGACGCGGTACGAGGGGGAGGCGGCGGTCACGCGCGCACCTCCTCGGCCAGACGGAGGGCCTCCCGGGCCATCGCGGCGGTCGCGTCCACGTCGGTCATCATCAGCGGAACCGCGCGGCAGCGGATGCCCGCCTCCTCGACCTCGGCGACCGAGCCGGCGTCCACGGTGTCGACGAGCCAGCCGTCGAGCAGTCCGGCGCCGTAGTGCCGGGCCACCGCGGAGGCGGTGGAGTCGACGCCGACGGCGGCGAGCACCTTGTCGGCCATGCCGCGCACGGGGGCGTCGCCGACGATGGGGGAGAGGCCGACGACCGGCGCCCCGGAGGAGGCGACCGCGTCGCGGATGCCGGGCACGGCCAGGATCGTCCCGACGCTCACGACGGGGTTGGACGGCGGGAAGAGGATGACGTCGGCGGTGGCGAGGGCGTCGAGCACGCCCGGCGCCGGCTTGGCGTTCTCCGCGCCGACCGGCACGACGGCCCTGGCGTCCACGGAGGCGCGCAGCTTCACCCAGTACTCCTGGAAGTGCACGGCGCGCTGCTCGCCGTCGACCTCGATCGCGACGTGCGTCTCGACGCGGTCGTCGGACATGGGGAGCAGGCGCACGCCGGGCTGCCAGCGGGCGCAGAGCGCCTCGGTGACCGCGCTCAGCGGGTAGCCCGCGCCGAGCATCTGCGTACGGACGATGTGGGTCGCGAAGTCGCGGTCGCCGAGGCCGAACCACTCGGGTCCGACGCCGTAGGCGGCGAGTTCCTCCTTGACCGTGAAGGACTCGTCGAGGCGGCCCCAGCCCTGCTCCTCGTTGATGCCACCGCCGAGGGTGTACATCACCGTGTCCAGGTCGGGGCAGACCTTCAGCCCGAAGAGATGGATGTCGTCACCGGTGTTGCCGATGACGGTGATCTCCGCGTCCGGGGCGGCCTGCTTGAGGCCGCGAAGGAAACGAGCACCACCGATACCGCCGGCCAGAACCACAATGCGCATGCGCAGCAGTCTGTCAGGCGACGGTCACCGCCGGGGCCTCCGGGGCGAGAGTGGCCGGAGAGCACTGGGCCTGGAGCGACTCGTGCATCGGCATCTCCGTCAGACCGGGGAAGTAGACGTGCAGGCTCACGGCCGGTTCGAGGGAGTCGTTGACGACCTCGTGGACGTATCCGGGGGCGAAGACGCGCTGGGAGCCGCCGCGCAGGGTCCGCACGCCGCGGTCCGTGCGCTCCGTCAACTCGCCCTCCAGGACGGTCAGGACGCCGGAGGAGACGCCGTGGTCGTGCAGGCCGCTGCCCTGACCGGGGACCCAGGAGAGCAGCCACACCTCGTAGCCGGGGCCGGTGCGCAGCCGGTGGTACCAGCGGGACGTGGCGTCGTACTCGACGTAGGGCGCCCACTGGGAGCGGTCGTCGGCGAGGGAGCGCGCGAGGCCGGCGAACTCGGCCACGGTCACGGGGTGGGCGCGCTCGGGCTGGAGGAGGTGCGGGACCTCGAGGATGTCGCCGGCGATCTGAAGGTCGCTGTCCATGTTCATGGGTGGGGAGGTTCCTCAGCAGAAACAGAAGCGGTGGGGGTCACGGAGAGAGGTGACGCGAGTGACGCAGGGTGACGCTGGGGGAAGAAGCTGGAGCTCTACGGCATCAACAGCTGGAACAACAACAGCAACAGCGCGCCTGGACAGCGCGGCGGAACCCACGGGCGTGGGTCGCGGCGGGCGCTGTGGTCGCTGGCATGCCACCAAAGGTGGCGGGAAGAGCACCCGACTGTCAACCCAATGCCCGATTTGGGGGTAATGTTTCACCTCATCCGGTTACCGTGCGCGGAGAAAGGTTTGTTCATGCGCGGACCAGGACAGATGGCGCATCAGCCGTGCCCGTAAACATGGCGGCGACCACAAGATCGGCTCCGGCCGTTCGTCACGGTCCGTGACCGGACTGTGATGCGGATCGCTTCCATGGCTGGATCGCAACAAGATCCAAGTTTCGGACGTCCTTCCTCGTGAAAGACGGACACTCCGCCGCCCGTGAGGGGAAGTGCAGCATGGTCCGGCCAGCGGCATGTGTCACGTTTTTTGGTGATTTGAACACTTACCGCATAGGCTTGGTTCCGCAGAGTGAATACGGGGCCCAATAGCAGATCTCGGCTTGACTCGCACAGAGCACAAACTTGTAATTTCACTCGTGTCGTTAGGCCGGGTTCGCAACGGCAACACCACGGGGACGCACAGAACAGACGAGGGGCGCACATGACCGAGTTGTTCCAGGAACTGCTGGTCGAGGACGCGGACGAGGAACTCGGCTGGCAGGAGCGCGCGCTGTGCGCCCAGACCGACCCCGAGTCCTTCTTCCCCGAGAAGGGCGGCTCGACCCGCGAGGCCAAGAAGGTCTGCCTCGCCTGCGAGGTCCGCTCCGAGTGCCTCGAATACGCCCTGCAGAACGACGAACGGTTCGGCATCTGGGGCGGCCTCTCCGAGCGCGAGCGCCGCCGCCTCAAGAAGGCCGCCGTCTGAGCGGCGCCCGGTCCCGGACGCCGTCCGGGCCCCCCGCGCCGACGTGCGCGCACCAGGACACCGCGAACGGTCCGCCCCCTGTGCTTCGGCCACAGGCGGCGGACCGTTCTGCGTGCTCTGTCCACAGGCCGCCGTCCACAGGGGAGAACCCCTCCGCGCGCAGCCGTTAGTGTGGGCCTCCGTCCGAGACGCTCCCCACGCCCTTCGCGGGCGACCCCGGCCGGAGGGCCCGTAGCTCGATGTCCTCAACTCCTGAGTTTCCGCGACACGTCGTCACCGCCGTGCTCGTCACCCACGACGGCGCCCGCTGGCTGCCGGACGCGCTCTCCGGGCTGCTCGCGCAGGAACGCCCCGTGCAGAACGTGATCGCGGCCGACACCGGCAGCGCAGACGACTCGGCGCAGCTCGTCGCCGAGGCCGTCGGCGACGACCGCGTCCTGCACCTCGCGCGCCGCACCGGCTTCGGCGCCGCCGTCGAGGAGGCCGCGCGCACCGCGCCCGTGCTCGGACCCGAGGACCTGCCCTACCTCAAGCGTCCCAGCGGCTGGGACCCCGTCAGCCGCACCTGGAACGACGAGGCGTACGACCTCCCCGAACTCCCGCACGGCGAACCGGTGCAGTGGCTCTGGCTGCTCCACGACGACTGCGCCGCCGAGCCCGGCGCCCTCGCCGAACTCCTGCGCGTCGCCGACTCCGACGCGGACGCCGCCGTCATCGGCCCCAAGCTGCGCGGCTGGTACGACCGCAAGCAGCTCCTGGAGACCGGCGTCTCCATCGCCCGCAGCGGCCGCCGCTGGACCGGACTCGACCGCCGCGAGCAGGACCAGGGCCAGCACGACCAGATCCGCCCGGTCCTCTCCGTCTCCACCGCCGGCATGCTCGTCCGCCGCGACGTCTTCGAGGAGCTCGGCGGCTTCGACCGCCGCCTGCCCCTCATGCGCGACGACGTCGACCTGTGCTGGCGCGCCCACGCCGCCGGCCACCGCGTGCTCATCGCCCCCGACGCCGTCCTGCGGCACGCCGAGGCGTCCGCCCGCGAGCGCCGCACCGTCGACTGCGCCGGCCGCACCGCGGCCAACCCGCACCGCGTCGACAAGGCCGGCGCGGTCTACACCCTGCTCGCCAACAGCCGCGGCGCCGCCCTGCCGTACGTGCTGCTGCGGCTCGTCGTCAGCACCCTGCTCCGCACCCTCGCCTACCTCGTCGGCAAGGTCCCCGGACAGGCCGTCGACGAGGTCATGGGCCTCTTCGGCACCCTGCTGCGGCCCGAGCGGATCCTCGCCGCCCGCAAGCGCCGCAAGAACCCGGCCGTCCCGGCGAGCGAACTCCGCCCACTCTTCCCGCCGCCCGGCGCCACCGTCCGCGCCGCGGCCGAACAGTTCACCGCCAACTTCGGCGGGAGCGAGGCCGACTCCGGCGGCTCCCGCCACGGCGTCGTCGAGTCGGGGCCCGGCGGCGACGACGCCGACTACCTGGAGATCGAGCAGTTCGCCCGGCTCAAGAAGATCGCCCGCAAGCCCGGACCGGTCCTCTTCGGCCTGCTGCTCCTCGTCTCCCTGGTCGCCTGCCGCAACCTCTTCGCCGGCGGGTCGCTCGCCGGCGGCGCCCTGCTGCCCGCCCCCGACACCGTCTCCGGCCTCTGGTCGCGGTACGCCGACGCCTGGCACGCCCTCGGCACCGGCGGCACCCAGAGCGCCCCGCCCTACCTCGCCGTCCTGGCCGCGCTCTCCGCGCTGTTCCTCGGCTCCACCTCCACCGCGCTGACCCTGCTCCTCGTCTGCTCGGTCCCGCTCGCCGGCTTCACCGCGTACTTCGCCTCCCGCGGCATCGTCGAGTCCCGCCTGCTGCGCGCCTGGGCCGCCATCGCGTACGCGTTCCTGCCCGCCGTCACCGGGGCCCTGGCCGCCGGCCGGCTCGGCACCGCCGTCCTCGCGATCCTGCTGCCGCTGATCGCCCGCGCCGCGGTCGCCGCCCACGGCTTCAACCGCCCCGACCGGGGCAGCTGGCGCGCCACCTGGGCCTACACCTTCCTGCTCACCTTCGCGACCGCGTTCACCCCGGTCGTGTGGCCGCTCGCCGTCCTCCTCGGCCTCGGCGTCCTCGCCGTCCGCCGCACCGACCTCACCGCGTACGCGCTCCGCTTCCTGGCCGTCGTCGGCACCCCGATCCTGGTCCTCGCACCCTGGTCGCTGACCCTGCTGACCGGCCCCTCCGCCTTCCTGCGCGAGGCCGGCCTCGACGTCCGCACGGGCACGGCCACCGCGCTCGACCTGCTCGCCACCAGCCCCGGCGGCCCCGGCACCACCGGCGGCCTGCTGCTGCTCGGCCTCGTCCTCGCCGCCCTCGCCGCGCTGCTGCGCGAGGAGCGGCAGTTCGCCGTCCGCGCCGCCTGGGCCGCCGCCCTCGCGGGCCTGCTCCTCGCCGCCGTCTCCAACGGCGCGGGCGGCACCGGCTGGGCCGGACCCGCCACCCTCGTCTACGGCGCGGCCCTCCTGGCCGCCGGCACGATCGGCGCCGAGGGCGGCCGCACCCGCGTCGCCGCCCACGGCTTCGGCTGGCGCCAGCCCGTCGCCGCCCTCATCGCCCTCGCCTGCGCCGCCGGCCCCGCCGTCGCCGCGGCCGGCTGGATGATCGGCGGCGCCGACGGCCCGCTCACCCGGCGCGACCCCGTCCAGGTACCGGCCTTCGTCGCCGAGGAGAGCGGCACCCGCGACCAGCCCCGCACCCTCGTCCTCGGCGGCAGCACCCCCGGCGAGGTCGCCTACACCCTGGTCCGCGGCTCCGGCGCCCGCCTCGGCGACGGCGAACTCACCGCCACCGCCGACGACGACTCCCGCCTCGACCAGGTCGTCGCCCGTCTCGTCGCCGGCTCCGGCGCCGACCAGACCCAGGAGCTCAGCGGCTACGCGATCCGCTACGTCCTCGTCCGGGACGGGGCGCCGCGCCAGATGAGCCGCGTCCTCGACGCCACCCCCGGCCTCAGCCGCCTCAGCCAGCTCGACGGCAGCGCGCTCTGGCGCGTGGACCGCGAGATCGCCCGGATCATGATCGTCCCGCCGGCCGCCAAGGGCGACGGCGCGGCCGAGGGCGGCGACACGTCCGCGACCGGCGCCGCGGACGCCGCCAAGCCCGTCGCCGTCGCCGCCGGACCCGTCGAGGCGCACACCAAGCTCCCGGCCGGTCCCGAGGGCCGCGTCCTGCGCCTGGCCGACCGCGCCGCCGAGGGCTGGACCGCCACCCTCGACGGCAAGGAGCTGACCCGGACCACCGTCGACGGCTGGGCCCAGGGCTTCCGGCTCCCCGCCCAGGGCGGCCGCCTCGACCTCACCTACGACGAGCCGCTCACCCACACCGCGTGGATCTGGGCCCAGGCCGGCCTCGCCGTCGTCCTGCTCGTCCTCGCCCTGCCCGGCCGGCGCCGCGAGATCGACGACGACCTCCCCGAGGAGCCGGCCGCCATCCCGGCCCAGGCGGCCGACGGCGACGGCCGCCGGGCGCGCCGCCTGCGCGCCGCCGCGGAGGCCGAGGCCGTCGCCGGGGCCCCCGAGGCCCCGGAGGGCGAAGCCGCCGCGATCCCGGGACAGCAGACCCACGAGCCCGAGGAGTGGGACGGCGGGTACGACCCGGCCTACGCCCCGTCCCCGGCCCAGGACCGGCCGGCGACGCAGGCCGAGCCGTACGCCGACCAGGGCTACTACCAGGAGTACGCCGCCGACCCGTACCAGCAGCAGCCGTACGCCTACCCCCAGCAGGGCTACGACCCGCAGCAGTACGCCGACCAGGGCTACGGCCCGTCCTACCCCGAGCAGGGCCACGAGCAGCAGCAGGGCTACGGGCAGCAGGGGTACGACCCGCAGCAGGGGTACGCCCCCGGGCAGCAGTACGACCAGCAGGCGTACGACCCGTACGGCTACGGCTACGGGCACCCCCAGGGCCACGAGACCGAGCAGCGTCCCGACGGGAGCAGCAACCAGTGAAGCGCACGACCCTCTCCCTGATCGCGGGCACCACGGCCCTCGCCGCCGTCACCGGCTTCGCGGCCCTCACCGCCCCGGCGGGCCCCGCCGCGCCCGAGGCGAAGACCCCGACCCGCCTGCCGGTGGAGCGCGCCGGCCTGGTCTGCCCGGTCCCCAGCTCCTCCGAGGTGGCCGAGACCCTCTACACCTCGTACACCCCGCCCGCCGCCGGCACGGGCGCGGGTTCCGGTTCCGGTTCCGGCAAGGCCGGGCAGCCCACGGCCCGCCTGACCGTCGCCGCGAGCACGACGGCCTCGGGCGGCACCGGCGCCAAGGACCCGAAGAAGACCAAGGCGCCCCAGGCCCCCGCCACCGTCACCGCCCCCGGCAAGCCCGTCGCCGTCGAGGCGAACGGCGGCGGCGTGCCCGCCCTCACCGGCGCGGCGACCGGCACCCTCGCCCCCGGCTGGACCGTCCAGCAGACCACCGTCGTCCCGGCGGGCGGCTCCCGCGGCCTCCTCGGCCTCTCCTGCGGCGCCCCCGACACCGACTTCTGGTTCCCGGCGGCCTCCACCGCCAAGGAGCGCCAGGACTACGTCCACCTCACCAACCCCGACGACACGGCCGCCGTCGCCGACATCGAGCTCTTCGGCCCCGAGGGCGCGCTCAAGTCCCAGTTCACCGAGGGCATCCCGGTGCCCGCCCGCTCCACGGTCCCGGTCCTCCTCTCCACCCTCACCGGGGAGACCGCCAAGGCCGACGTCACCGTCCACGTCACCACCCGCAGCGGACGCGTCGGCGCCGCCATCGGCTCCGCGGACGAGAAGCTCGGCGGCGACTGGATCGCCCCCGCGGCCGACCCGGCGAGCACCGCCGTGCTCCCCGGCATCCCGGCCGACGCCACCTCAGTCCGGCTCGTCGTCCTGGCCCCCGGCGAGGACGACGCCGACCTCAAGGTCCAGCTGGTCACCACCGCCGGCACGATCGTCCCGGCCGGCGCGGGCACCCTCCACGCGAAGTCGGGGATGACGGCCGCCGTCGACCTGCCGAACCTCACCCGCGGCGAGGCGGCCTCCCTGCTGCTCACCCCGAGCGACCCGAAGAAGCCGACGCCGGTCGTGGCGGCCCTCCGGGTCGTCCGCGGCAAGGGGACGGGCACCGAGGTCGCGTTCATCCCGGCGACCCCGGCGATCGCCGCCCGCGCCACCGTCGCCGACAACCGCGCCAAGGCGTCGACGCTCTCCCTGACGGCCCCCGGCGCCGCTGCCGAGGTGAAGATCACCGCCTCGGCCGGCTCCGGCGGCGGCGCGCCGGTCTCCCGCACGGTCACCCTCAAGGCGGGCACGACCACGGCCGTGACCGACCTGGTGCCCCAGGGGCTGAAGGGCTCCTACGCGTTGACCGTCGAACCGGTCTCCGGCGGCAAGGTCTACGCGGCGCGGACGCTCGCGGTGGCGCAGGACGGCATCCCGATGTTCACGGTCCAGACCCTCGTCGACGACCGGGGGACGGTGGAGGTCCCCGCCGCCCACCAGGACCTCGGCGTCCTCGACTGAGCCCGACCGGCGCTGCGGGCGGACACCCGTCCGTCCGCGGCCGCCTCCGGCCGCCCGCGGGCACCGCCGGTCCTCGCCCCGGCCCGGTCCCGCCGGTCCGTCGCTCCTGCCCGTGGCCCGGCCCTGCCGCGCGGGTCGGCGTACGCCGGTCCTGCGGCGTGCGTCAGTCCTGCCCGTACCGCGGGTCGACCGACTCGGGGGAGAGCCCCAGCAGCTCCGCGACCTGCTCCACGACGACCTCGTGCACCAGCAGCGCCCGCTCGTCCCGGCTCTTGGAACGGATCTCGACCGGCCGCCGGTAGACGACCACCTTCGCCGGCTCGTCCTTCTCCGCGGCCACCGAACCGCCCAGCGGCACCGTCTCGCCCGGCACCGTCGGCGGCACCTCCATGACCATGAAGTCGACGTCCGCCAGCTGCGGCCAGCGCCGCTCCAGCCGCTCCACGGAATCCAGGACCAGGTCGCGGAAGGTGTCGGCCCGGCTCGCGGAGAGCGGCACCTGCGGCGGCGCCACCGGCCCCCGCATCCCGCGGCCGTGCCGGTCGCGGCGGCGGATCCGGGGCTCCGCCGGGGGCTCCGCGGCGGGCTCCGTGCGGCGGTGCGAGGGGCTCGGAGGCACAGGACTGTCCATCACTGACGCAGCGTAACCCTCATCGGTCCCGCGCACCGTGGCGCATCCTCGCCACGTTGCGGGCCGCTCCACCACCACCTCCGCACGGTCTGTCGAAACCCGACCATTCCGGTCGCGCCGCTGCCCGATTCGGCGGCCCGGGGCGATCGGCCATCTGGCCCTGGATGACCGGTTTTGTATCCCAGACTGTCCGGAACCCTCTCTGCCCCCGCCCCCGTGCGCGCCCTCCCCCGCAGGTCGGAACCGTCCCCCGGACAGGGGCGGTGGCCGAGGTCACACCGCGACACGGTGGAGTGACCTGAGGGAGAGTCGTCGCGGCCCGCTCAAGAGTGCGGTACCGTCCAACGTCGTGAGCCCTGTACGTCGCTGTTCGCGCACCGCGTGCGGCCGCCCTGCCGTCGCGACACTGACGTACGTCTATGCCGACTCGACTGCGGTCCTCGGCCCGCTCGCCACCTACGCCGAGCCCCACTGCTACGACCTGTGCGCCGAGCACAGCGAACGCCTCACCGCCCCGCGCGGCTGGGACGTGGTGCGGCTCACCGACCCCTCCGCCCCGGCACGCCCCAGCGGCGACGACCTGGAGGCCCTCGCCAACGCGGTACGGGAGGCGGCCCGCCCCCAGGAACGCGCGGCCGAGGCCGGCGGCAAGGGAGTCGGAGGCCGCCCCGGCGACCCCATGGAAGTCGGACGCCGCGGACACCTCAGGGTGCTCCGTTCGCCGGACAACTGATCCCAACCGGCCACTGTCCGCACACCCCCTCACCGCTCCGGGTAGTTTGGGCGTTCCGTACACGCGCCCGCACACGCGTGCCGAGAACTCAGGAGGGTGGATCCGTGACTGTCGATCTGTCGCAGATCGTGAAGGCGTACGACATCCGCGGAGTGGTCCCCGACCAGTGGGACGAGACGCTCGCCGAACTCTTCGGCGCCGCCTTCGTCCGGGTGACCGACGCGGACGCGATCGTCGTCGGCCACGACATGCGCCCCTCGTCGCCCGGCCTCGCGGACGCCTTCGCCCGTGGCGCCGCCCGCCTCGGCGCCGACGTCACCCTCATCGGCCTCTGCTCCACCGACCAGCTGTACTTCGCCTCCGGCAGCCTCGGCCTGCCCGGCGCGATGTTCACCGCGTCCCACAACCCGGCCCAGTACAACGGCATCAAGATGTGCCGCGCCGGCGCCGCCCCCGTCGGCCAGGACACCGGCCTCGCCGACATCCGCGCCCTCGCCGAGCAGTGGAGCGCGACCGGCGCCCCCGAGGCCGCCGCCACCCCCGGCACGGTCACCCGGCGCGAGACCCTCGACGACTACGCCGCCCACCTCAAGGGCCTCGTCGACCTCACCGCCATCCGCCCCCTGAAGGTCGTCGTCGACGCGGGCAACGGCATGGGCGGCCACACCGTCCCCACCGTCTTCGCGGGCCTCCCGCTCGACACCGTGCCGATGTACTTCGAGCTCGACGGCACCTTCCCGAACCACGAGGCCAACCCCCTCGACCCCAAGAACATCGTCGACCTCCAGGCCCGCGTCCTCGCCGAGGGCGCCGACCTCGGCCTCGCCTTCGACGGCGACGCCGACCGGTGCTTCGTCGTCGACGAGCGCGGCGAACCGGTCTCCCCGTCCGCCATCACCGCCCTGGTCGCCGCCCGCGAGCTCGCCAAGCACCCCGGCGGCACGATCATCCACAACCTGATCACCTCCTGGTCCGTCCCCGAGGTCGTCCGCGAGAACGGCGGAGCGCCCGTCCGCACCCGCGTCGGCCACTCCTTCATCAAGGAGGAGATGGCGAAGACCGGCGCCATCTTCGGCGGCGAGCACTCGGCGCACTACTACTTCAAGGACTTCTGGAACGCGGACACCGGCATGCTCGCCGCGCTCCACGTCCTCGCCGCCCTCGGCGGCCAGCAGGGCACCCTCTCCGACCTGGTCTCCGCCTACGACCGCTACGCGTCCTCCGGCGAGATCAACTCCACCGTCGCCGACCAGGCCGCCAGCGCCGCCAAGGTCAGGGCCGCCTACGCGGACCAGGACGGCATCACCCTCGACGAGCTCGACGGCCTCACCGTCACCGCCGCCGACTGGTGGTTCAACCTCCGCGCCTCCAACACCGAGCCGCTGCTCCGCCTCAACGTCGAGGCCCGCGACGAGGCCACCATGGCCAAGGTCCGCGACGAGGTCCTCGCCCTGGTCCGCGCGACGGGCTGACCCCGTCACCCCGGCGGGGGGGGGGGGGGGGGGACCGTCCCCCGGGGGGGGGGGGGCCCGTCCCAAAGGGAGAACACACCCCCCCCCTTCCCCAGGGGAGGGGAAGGAAACAAAGCTCCAACCCCCTCCCC
>NZ_JBVJMN010000086.1:0-27107 GCF_055584185.1 Streptomyces sp. NPDC104202
CACTGTGGGGGGGGGGGGGGGGGCGGCGTGTGCTCTGGCTGGCGGAGGCGCCCCCCCCCCCCCCCCCACGAACACCCCCCCCCCCCCCCCCCCCCCCCCCCCCCCCCCCCCCCCCCCCCCGGTCGTGGCACGGCTAGGAGCTGTCCGGCCGATCATGGCCACGGCTAGGTAGCCTCCGGGCTGGGGCGGGTGTCCGGTGGCTCGGGTGCCGCACTGGGGGTGCGGTGCCCGAGCGGTGGGGTCAGGCGGGCAGGGGCAGGTGCCCGATCACTTTCTGGCCGACGAATGCGGACATCCGGACGGCGTGGTAGGCGTAGTCGCGCATCGCCTGCTCGTAGTCGGCGATCCCTTCCAGGAGGGGCTTGTCGCCGCGGGTAACGGCGAGCAGCTCGTTGCCCAGGGTGTGGGCGTCGCGCAGCGCCGTGTTGGCACCGATGCCCAGGGCGGGGCTCATGGCGTGGACGGCGTCGCCCATGACTGTGACGTTGGAAGGTTCCCAGGCGTCAACGGGAACGCAGCTGCGGCACTTGAGGGCCTGCACGGTGGCGGGGTCCCAGAGCCGGACGGTCTCGACCAGCGCGGGGTGCCAGGCGGCGACGCGCTCCAGGACATGCTCCTTGAGCGCCTCGGGTGCGGAGGTGAACAGCTCCGCGTCGGTGAGCATCCCCTCGGGCAGGGAGTTGAAGATGCTCAGCGCGTAGTCGGCGGTGGCCTCGCGCCGGAAGTCCGGCTCCTGCTCGGCGATCAGGGGCGAGGTGGGGTCGGTGCGCTCCAGCGGGCCCAGGGTCAGGCCGGTGAAGTCGTCGGCGTAGGCCATGGAGAAGGTGTTGAACAGCTGCGCGGGCAGTTTGGCCTTCGCCTCGCCGGTGAGGTGGATCTTCGCTGCGATGTGCCGCGAGCCCAGGTCGGCGACCTTCACCTGGGGCAGGCGCTGGGTGCGCACGGCGGAGTTGATGCCGTCGGCCGCGATCAGCAGGTCGGCCTCGACCGTGCTGCCGTCCTCCAGCAGCACGGTGACGGTGGAGTCGGGGTTGTCGCGGTACCCGGTGACCCTGGCGCCGAAGTGCACGACCTTCTCCAGGCCCAGGTAGAGGATGCGGCGCAGGGTCGCGCGGCACATCACCAGGTGCTCGGGAATCTCGGTGGGCACTCCGGTGCCCTCGGTGGCCGCCCGGTCGCGGCCGGGGCGGAGGTTGAGCTGCTCGTCGAAGAGCAGCATGTCCTCGCTCGGCATGCCGCACGTCGCCAGGAACAGCTCCCACAGGCGCGGCTCCAGCGCGGTGTGCAGCGCGGAGGTGCCGGTGGAGTTGATGTGGATCCGGTAGCCGGCCTCGCGTGCGGCGATGTCGGCGTCCCGCTCGTACACGGCCACGTCCAGGCCGTTGCGGTTGAGGTAGTGAGCCAAGGTCAGCCCGGCGAGCCCGCCGCCGACGATGACGATACGCAGTCCAGACACAGTACTCCTGAGGCAGAATTCTTCTCTTACTCGGAGCACACCAGGACTCCCGAAAGGGGAGGACGTTGACGCAGGAGGGAGAACCCTCATCCTGCGGTCCGGACTACAAACCGGAAAGCAATTTCGTGTGCCTTGAAAGGCTACACCGACCAACCACCGCTAGAGCCCGAAAGGCACTATGACGTGCGTCATTGACGCGCCCGTCTCCCTTGTGGTCACCGCATCCGGCCGCCAGCAGGGCAGCTTGACACATCAAAGAGATTCTGCTCGCTAGAATCTTTCTTTGACTGCCCGGGGAACTTCTGGTTAAGGAAGGTATTCATCTCGTCGCCATCTTTGCCTGGTCTGCTGGAAGCTGTCCGACCGATCATGTGACTGTCACCGGCCTTGGTCGTTGGTCCGGGTATGGGGCGGGGCGATCTGACAGACGCCGAGTGGGAACGGCTGCGGCCGTTCCTGCCGGTCAGCAACAGGCGTTGTGGCCGGTGGCGGAACCACCGGCAGGTGATCGACGGGATCCTGTACCGGGTGCGGACCGGTGTGCACTGGCGCGACCTGCCGGAGCGGTTCGGGCCGTGGAAGACGGTCTACGAACGCCACCGGCTGTGGTCGGCCGACGGGACCTGGGAGCGACTGCTCCAGCGGGTCCAGGCGGAAGCGGACGCGGCCGACGACGTCAACTGGGGCATCTCGGTCGACTCCACGATCGTGCGGGCCCACCAGCACGCGGCTGGCGCTCGTACCGATCCGCCGCCTGCCCTTGCCTCAAAGGGGGCTGGGCCAGGAGAACACCAGGACGAGACACCGTGGCAGAGCCTCGCCGCCCGCCTGGCGGAGGTGGTGGAGACAGCGAGGGCCTGGGCCGCTCGCGCGGCGGGTTCACCACCAAGGTCCACCTGAGTGCGGACGGCCGCTGCCGCCCGCTGTCCCTGATCGTCACACCGGGCCAGCGGGCGGACTGCACCCAGTTCATTCCGGTGCTGGAGAAGATCCGCGTTCCGCGGACCGGACCCGGACGCCCTCGCAGGACACCCGACAGCCTTGCTGCCGACAAGGCCTACAGCAACGGGCCGTGCCGCGACTACCTGCGCAGACGCGGCATCCGGCACACGATCCCGGAGAAGACCGACAGCCAGGCCGCCCGCCTGCGCAAAGGATCACGCGGAGGGCGGCCACCGGTCTTCGACGAGGAGCGGTACAAGGAGCGCAACACCGTCGAACGGGCCATCAACAAGCTCAAGCACGCCCGAGCGGTCGCAACTCGCTACGACAAGCGCGGCTACGTCTACCTCGGCACCGTCACCGCAGCAACCCTCGTCATCTGGCTCCGCACATGATCGGCCGGACAGCTCCTAGTCCAGCCGCATGCAGACGGAGGGCGTCAGGTAGCGCTCGGCGACCCACCCGACCGTCCCGGCCCTGATGCCAGAGCGCGAGCGCTCGGCCAGGGTCACCCGGTACCACCCGCCCTGCTTCCGGTCGACGTCGACCGTGTCGCCCCGCGTCAGGTGCCCCAGCGAGGCCCGCGACGCGCTCGGGCCCGAGCGCAGGTGCACGGTCGAGCCGGCCACGTCGTACCCACACGCATTGAGCGGGGCGCCTGTCCGCACCCCCGCAGCGGGAGGGGCCGCGAGCGCGGGCACCGCCGCGCCCGCCAGGAGCGCGGCCAGTACCGCGCTGGAGATCATGAGTCGTCGCATGGACGGCCCAACCGGGCTTCCGGCCGGGCGTCACGGCCCAGTGTCCGCGACCACCCCGAAGCGTGATCGGGTGGTCTGCCGACCCTTTCCGAGCCTCTGTGCTTGCTCGCCTTGAAGTCTCAATGCTTCCAAAGATTTCCGGGCCTGGAATCTGGCCACCCAGTAGGTGACGAGTCCACCGACGAACACGCCCGCCATCGCTGACACAAACTCCTTGGACCACAGGTCCGTTAGTACATCCATGGCGATCATCATGCCGACGGGGCCAGCTCCCAGGGGTGGATCCCATCAACTTCCCGGAGCCTCCAACAGGACTTTGCGCTACGGGCTCCGATCTCACAGCGTCGTGCATGGCGGGCCCGAATGTAGCTTCGGTGCGCTCCGCCGAGCCTCGGCCCACAAGTGATGCTTCCGTACCTCGAAGGATTTCAGGTTGCCGGCCGCGCGCCTGCATCGCGGCAGACGCGGTACGAGCAAGACGGAGCCCTTACGGCTTCGTGTGGCCATTGGAAGCGCGGCCCTCCGATGCAGGCTTCGTTGAGGAGTCCTGCAGGGGTGTTCCAGCTGATGGGGTGCTTCTGCCATCAGCGTGAGGTGACCTTGAGGCGCAAATTCAAAGATAAATCCATGAATAAATCTGATATGTTTTCAGTGGAGGTGGGCTCATGTCATCGAGACCGAAGGAAGAAGACCTGTTCAGAGCCGTTGAGGCGCTGCTGGCGGGCGGGCCGGAGCTCCCCGACCCCGCCGAGCGGTCCCGTCTACGTGAAGCGGCAGGTGTCACGCAGGCCGGCCTCGCCCAGGTCCTGCAGACCTCGACACAGACGGTGAAAAACTGGGAGGCAGGACGCAGCGAGCCGCGGCCACCGCGTCGAGCCCCCTACCTGGAGCTGCTCGAAGGGTGGGCGAAAAAGTACCCCGCTCCCGCCCCGCGAGCGACACATCCTGAGAGTGAGACCCAGGCAGCCGCCCCGGCGGTTGCATCGGAGACAACGGCTTCGACTACGAAGGCGCCACCGGAGGCTGCTCCCCTCTACCAGGCAAGCAAGGTCCGGCCGGCGTCGACGCCGCGCCCCTCGGCCACCCGACCCGCCCCAGCACGTACCGGCGACACCACTGACCTGCGGTTCGCTCATGGCCCGCTTGCAGTCCTCACCGTCCAAGACGGTGCAGTGCTCGGTTACTGCGCGAACGGGCTAGTCCTCGATGTTCCAGCCAAGACACTGCCCGCACTCATGGAGTGGACACTGGCCGAGGGCCGGTTCGGCGCGCCCCGTCTGGATGGCTCAGGCCGCGACGCCGACCCCCTGCTCGTACTCAGCCCCGCTGCCCTTGAGCTTTTCGGCTTGCCTGTCGAGTGGTCCGATGCCGAGCGTCACGCTGGCCGTCTTGCGGCCGATCATCCTGCGGTGAGGCAGCTCGAGGACGCCAAATGGCGCCTGACCCGAAGGGGGTTCGGCCCCTGGGCCCGGATCTACCGACCCGCCCAGGGCAGCCGCCGCATGTGCGTCCAACTATGCATTCCGTCGTGGAAGGCTCTCGACACCCGCTCGTGGGGACACGCCGCCGAGCTCGCGCCTGCCGACCTGGCCCGCGTGATGAGCCTGTACGCCTCCCGCGTGATCACCCCGCGTGGCTCGACCGCGGTCACCGGCCTGGAGCTGATGACCGCGTTGCACCCGCCGACCCGCGCCTCCGCCCCCGACACCGAGGGCCGCCGGCACAGCGTCCACAACCCCGGCTCGCTGGGGACCGAGCCAATGGACCCGCCGCCGTGCGAGGCGATCAACGGCCACCCGGTCCTGGCTCACCTGCCCCGCTTCCACCAGCGCGGCCCCGCAGAGCGGATCTTCGAAGAGGCGTACGACTGGGCGCGGCCACTCACCGACGAGGAGTGCCTGCGCAGCCATCTGGTCGGCATCGACGTCAACATGGCGTTCGCCGCCGCCGCCAACGGCGCGGTCGTCGGCCTGGCGACCCCGCCCGTCCATACGGTCAACCCCGTCTTCGACCCCAAGGTCCCCGGCTCCTGGCTGGTCGACCTCTCCCATGTCGACCTCGACCGCGTCATGGTCGGCAAGAACTGGATCGACCTGCGCGGCGACCTGCTGCCCAGCCCGTTCACCCCCTACGGCGAGCGCCCCGAAGGTCCGGCCTGGTACGCGACCCCGACCATCGCCTACGCCGTCGAACTCGGATACACAGTCCAGCCGCTCGAGGGCTGGCTGCGCCCGGATGCGGGCCGCTACCTGGACGCCTGGTACAAGAAGCTCCGCGACGCCTACATGGCGACTATGGCCGACCTCGGCGTGGAAGACGGGATGTCCCCGACCGAGTTCCTGGCCGCGATGGACGGTTACAAGCAGCGCGACCCCGACGCGGCGATCGTTCTGGACGCCATCAAGGGCACGGTGAAGTTCGGCCTCG
Organism: Streptomyces sp. NPDC104202; assembly: GCF_055584185.1. Classification (NCBI taxonomy): domain Bacteria; kingdom Bacillati; phylum Actinomycetota; class Actinomycetes; order Kitasatosporales; family Streptomycetaceae; genus Streptomyces; species Streptomyces sp. NPDC104202. The sequence goes on from NZ_JBVJMN010000086.1 coordinate 5,584, forward strand.
GCAAGCTCCAGCAGAAGGCATCTGGCAACTGGACGCCGGGCCAGCCGTGGCCTGCACTCTCCCGCCCCACTTGGCGCCCCGACATTCGCGCCACGGTCATCTCTCGGGCCCGCATCGGCATGCACCGCAAGATGGTCGCGCTCGCCGCCGCCACCGGCCAGTACCCAGTTTCCGTCCTGTCGGACTGCGCGGTCTACGCCGCCGACGGCCCCTCCCCGCTCGACGTTCTGCCCTACACCCACGGCAAGACGATTCCCGGCAGCTTCCGGATCGGTATCTCCCCGGGGATGGTCAAGCACGAAGGCACCCGAACACCGCTGTGGGCCGAGGAGATCCGTGAGCAGACCAGCAACCCGCTGCTGAACCTGGCCCGCAACATCAAGACCGGCACCGTTAGCCCGGACTCGGGGGAGTAGAGCCATGGTGGTCAAGACGGTCGGCGAGGGCCTGGACAGAGTCCTGGACAAGGCACTGACCCGCCCTGTCCCCAAGTCTGCAGGGGCCCAGATGCGGTTCCTGGTCAAGCAGCTCAAGGGCACCAAGGCTGCTGCCCAGCTGCTTGGCGTCTCCCAGCGCACGGTTGAGCGCTACGTAAAGGACCAGATCAAAAAGCCCCGTCCCGAGTTGGCGACCCGTCTGCGGGAAGAAGCCAGCAAGCGGTGGCAGCCGAGAGTGAAGGACAAGGCCAAGAAAGCGGCGGCCACCAGCCAGGGTCTGATGATCGACGTGAGAGCCAACCTGGGCTATACGGCCCCGGCCGGCACGACCGATGAGGCCCGCGAACGCCATCTCACTCTCGCGCTTCCGCCGCATCATGCCGGGCGGATCCTCGCTGCCCAAGAACACGGTGAACGTGACATGCGCCAAGCGGTCGCGGATGCGCTGAAGGAGGTCTACTTTCAGCAGCGCGGCACCCGGGCGGCCAGCCTGGAGGAAGTGCGCATGCTGGACGTCGAGCACATCGAGTTCGACTTGTGACACCCCGGCGAGCCCGGCGCCCCCGCTGCCGAGGCATCCGACAGTCCTTGCTGGGATGCTGCGGTGAATCACACAGGTGGGCGACCCGCGCCTCCGGACCGGTAGGCCATGGGCTGCATGAGGCCGTGGTCGTTCGTCGCCAAGCCCAGAAGTCGCAGCAGCTGCCAGACCACCAGTCACATCGAAGGACCGGCAGACAGTGGGCGGATTCACAAGCTTCGTTGCGGTGGTGACTGGACGAGGGAATGTGCAATGCCGGCTCGATGGCGGAAATCTGGTCGAGGAGTGGCCCAGGCAGGCTTCTCATCTATGGGGCGCAGGGGACAGCAGGATGGTTATGCGCCTGCCTCCGGCGTGCTTACGGCGTTTGCCTGAGAGGCGGCTGCCGCATCGCCGTCGCCGGCACGAGTGTAGGCAGCGGCAGACTGCATCCATGCATGGCGTGTTCGAGAAGAACTGCTACCGGATGCAGACAGAGTCGAGGCAAGCGCGCCCCAGGCACCCCCCCTGCGCGCCCAGTCCTCCTCCCGGGCAAGCACCTCGACGGCTCTCTCTCCCGCCGAAATCGCCTCCTGGAAGCGCTTCACCTTTCGGTATGTAATACCGATGGCGACCCACGCGTCGGCTTCACCGAGGCCATCACCCACCTCCTGATGAAGCCGAACTGCCCTTTGGAGAGCGTCGAGTGCTTCATCGAAGCGGCGCAGCTCCCCAAGCACGGCGCCGAGATGGTTCCAAACGAGGGCTTGGCCGTGCAGGTCGTCAACCTGCTGATGCAAAGCGAGGGCGGTTTGGTAGGTGTCGTGTGCTTCGTCGAAGCGGCGCAGCTCCCCGAAGACGGCGCCGATGTTGCTCCAGGTAGTGCCCTGGCCGTGTATGTCGCCCAATTCCTGCTGCAGTTGCAAGGAAGTTCGATGGGCGTCGAGTGCTTCGTCGTGACGGCGGAGAGTTCTCAGCGTGGTACCGATTCTGTTCCAAGCATCGGCTTGGCCGTCTGCGTCGCCGGATTTCTGGTGGAGGTGCAGGGCGGTTTGGTGGACCCCGAGTGCTTCGTCGAAGCGGCGCAGCTCCCCAAGTACAGCGCCGATGTTGCTCCAGGCGATGGCTTGGCCGTGTGTGTCGCTGGATTCCTGATGGAGTAGGAGGGCCCTTCGGTGGGCGTCGTGTGCTTCGTCGAAGCGGCCCAGCTCCCCAAGCACGGCACCGAGGTTGCTCCAGGCAGCAGCCTGATTCCGTGTGTCACCAAGCGCCTCACATGCATCGAGAGTACGGGCACGGATGGTGAGCAGGTCTTGGAGACGTCGCCGCCATTCAAGGTAGCGACCTAGAGCGAAGCCGAGACGAGCAGTCTTCGACTGGTCGTCCGCCTCGGCATGGACGGCAAGGAGGTTTTCACATTCGCTGTCAAACCACCTCAAGGCATCCTGCCGGTCGGTGAACAGATTCGACACGCGATTCTTCCGTGGGTTCAGATGGCTGTCGGCTGCTTCGGCACGGCGGAGGTAGTGGTCGGTGAGCCTGCCCAGGGCCTGCCCGTAGCGTCGGCGCGGCACACGGCCACTGTCCATCATGGTTCGGGCCTGTTCCCGCGCGTGAATACGCAGAAGGTCGTGCATGGACCAGCGGTCAAAACCAGGGCCGCTCTGAGAAAGGAGATGCGCACGGAGGAGCTGCCGCAGCAGTGGGGTGATCTGGTCTGCTGACTGATTGGCGAAGGCTGCGGCAGCGGAGGTAGAGATGTCCGGGCCAGGTTGGAGGCCGAGGAGACGGTAGAGGTCGGCCTGCTGGGGGGTGAGGCGATTGAGGTATGCGTCCAAGACGGTGCGCAGGTTGCGCTCCCCGTCATCCAGGACGTCGAGACGGCTACCGGCACCGGTGAGCATCCGCACCTGTGCGGACAGTGGCTTGTCGGCGTCCTCGGCAAGGAGAGCGGCGGTGATCTGCATTGCCAGAGGCAGGTAGCCGCAAAGTGCAGCGAGTTCCGCCGCGGCCGCAGGCTCGTCCTCAACCCGCCGGTCGCCGGGCCAGGCGACCTCCAGTTGCTGACGTAGCAGGTCGACGGCGGCATCCGGCGTTAGAGGGCTGACATTAAAGAGCCGCACACCGGGCGTAAGCAGTGCGTGGCGAGACGTTGCCAACAACGCGTGGTGGCCGATAGGCAGCAGCGGCTGGACCTGTTCTGAGGCTGAGGCGTTGTCCGCAATGATCAGAACTCGCTGCCCGCTTCTCTCCAGCGTCTCGAGTTGTAGCCGATAGAGAGCCGCGCGCTCGTTCGGCATGGGAGGGATGTGGTCCGCTGCGACACCCAGGGTCCGCAGCAATGTCTCCAGCGCGTCCTGCGGTGGGACGGGCTCGGGGTCGTAGCCGCGCAGGTCGATCACCTGAATCCCTGTGAACCAGCCCCTTTCGAGCGCGGCATGCGCGACGGCATTGGCGAGCGTCGTCTTGCCCGCGCCCGGCAGTCCCGCGATCGCCGCTACCGCCGCATCCTCACCGTTTTCCGGATCTAGCAGGGAAAGGATCTTCGTCATCTCCTCCTGGCGGCCGGTGAACCCCAGTGGCAACATCGGCACGGAGCCCAGTGCCGTGGGCACCGCCGCATACGCAGGCACGTTGATTGCAGCCTCTTGTGTTCCGCTGCCGAGCGCCTGACTGTGGTCGAGTAACGTCTCCGAGCTGCTCTGCGGCCAACGGTCCTGAACGCTTTGCCCTGGAGGTGTGCCCGTCGGGCCGCGGCTCTGGTCCATGTCCGGCAACGAGGCGTGCGGCCCCACGTTGATCGAGGAAGAAACGCCCAGTCTGCGCATGAGAGCCTCGTCCACCCAACCGAACGGTTGTACTGAGTTGGGCGGCGCCAGGTCTGTGCCGTCGGGATGCTGGAGCCACGCGGGGAAGCCGGCCGACGAACCGTGGAGTTCTGCCAGGTGGGCCGTCACCGCCCGCGTGGTGCGCATCAGCTCGGCGGGCGGCACCGTGCCGAGCAAGACCTGCCGGACATCCTCGCTGAAGTCGAAAATCCTTTGTTGCGGGGGAAGTTCCGTATCACCAGCACTGCGCATGAGCCCACCAAGGAACACCTCAGCGAGGTGGGACGTGTCGACGGTGGGTGTCATGGCGTACTGGACCAGCCGCATCACCGGCACGGGCAGTGGTCCCACGGACGCCAGATGCGCGGCCAGGCGATAGGCATCTGGGGACGCGGAGGCGCGAAAGCCCATGACGGTTGCCTCCGCGCCTGCCGTGCGACTGCTGCGGTGTGACGGCGCCGGTGAGGAGGTCGGGACAGGCGGCAAAGTGAGCAGAGGAAGGACGGCGCTGCCCCCTAGAGAACTGATCAACCGGGCCCAGGTACTAATGACGTCGCCGTCGGTGGAGAGGACAGGGACGGGCACTCCGTCGAACGGGGAGAGTCCAGGCGGCAGGAGAGGGTCCTCGATGCGCCAGGAACGGTTTGCCGAGCCCCTGCGCTGCACTGTCACCCGCCAGGGCCGTGCGTCGATGCCCGTGCCCGCCCACAGACGCCGGGGCAGCGCATGCACCACCGCCGCGGGCCCCGCCGCCGCAGCCCGCCTGAGCTCTTCGTGCATCGAGCCGTCCCGCCACGCCCGGCCGACCCCATCACTCACCACCAGCAGCAGGGTGTTGCCGACGGGGTCGAGCACCGTGGACATCGGCATCGACGTGCCACCGGAGCCGTAGAGGTGGCTGCGCAGGTGAGGCCCGACGGCGCCGCGGGTGTCCAAGCCGTGGACCCGCACGTTCCGGAAGGCTCCGCTGCGCATCAGCAGCCCCCGGAGCTCCCCGACGAAACGCTGCCACAGGAGCATGGAGACGCCGTCATCGACCAGGATCGTCAGGTCGAGCCATCGGGTCACGGCCGGCCGAAGGACGGTTTCGGGGAGCCCCGTCTCCGCCATGGCCGTGACCGTCGCCTCGATGTCGACTTCGGTACGCAGAGCGTCGGGACGCACCTGCCTGAGAGGGCGTAAGGCGCGCCCGAGGCGCAGTTCCGCGCTACCGAGGGCCTTGGCTTCGGGTACTCGTACGGCTACTGCGGCCCTGTCGGCCGGGGCGGGGGGCTGCTGCGCAGCCGGCGCGGCGAACAGGCCGGACTCCTGTGCGGGCCACGGGGCGGCATCCACAGTCGTGTCGTCCTGGCCAGGCGTCGGGGATACGACGGCGGCTGGGACGCTGGCGCGCTGGCCTGCGACCTCCAGGGCGCGCGGCTCTGCCAGGGCTGCCGCGCGCGCGAGTGCCGTAGCGGCGGATAGGGGCAGCCGCGTGGCCAGCCACAAAGCGTCGAGGAGTTCCTCGGCGTCAAGCAGTTCTCCGTCCGCGGACAGCGCTTTGCGGACCTGCCCGAGTCCGGGGCGGCTGGTCACAAGGTTCCGCCCAGGCGGTGCAATACCGCGTCGAGCAGCCCCTCAGCGTCCAGCTCGACTCCGCCACGGCGCAGGAAGACGGCGTTGAGAAGTTGGTCCGTGGCCAGTTCGCCACGCGCTCTGCGTGCCAGGAAGGCGCGCATCACGTCGTCGAACCCGTCCATGCCGACGCCATCGCCGTCTGTATCCAGGTGCGCGGAGACGATATCGCGCAGCCTGCTCTCGTCCGGTTCCGGAAGATCCAGCCGTACGCACCGGCGCAGAAAGGCCGGCGGGAAGTCGCGTTCTCCGTTGCTCGTGATGACGACGACGGGGAATTCGGTACAGCGGACCCGTCCGCGGACGACATCCGTCCACGTCTCGGGATCGGCGGCCATCACACTCACCGAGGCATGGTCCTCGGCGAGCCGTGCCAGCTCAGGGATCTCGAACTCGCCCTCTTCGAAGACGTTGAGCAGGTCGTTCGGCAGGTCGACATCACCCTTGTCGAGTTCGTCGACCAGGAGAACCCGCGGTGACGCAGACGGCACGAGAGCTGTGCCCAGGGGGCCCAGACGCACATAGGAGCCGATTCCTGGCTCCTTTTTCGGGGTGTCGCTGTCCGGCCGGTCGCCGCGTACGTTCGCCTCCCGGAGGCGGCCGATCGCGTCGTATCGATAGAGCGCGTCCTGGAGAGTGGTGCGGCTGTTCACCGGCCAGTGCAGGACACGGCCCAGGGAGAGTTCGTGGGCCAAAGCGTGGGCCAGGGAGGACTTGCCCGTCCCCGGATGTCCCGTGACCAATAGTGGCCTGCGTAGGAGGAGCGCCGCGTTGACGATGTCCGCCTCCTGGGGGCCGATCAGATACGGCCGGGTGCGCCGCGAGCCAGATTCCCTGTCCCCGAAGCGCCGCCACGGGGGTGCCTCGGGGAAGGAGACACGACGGGCGTGACCGTCGCCCTTGAAAAGCCGCCAGCCGTCGTCATGCTTGCCGTCGGCCGCGTCGTCGAGGTGCCCTTCACGTTCTGGGGCCGTCATCGGGTGTCTGCTTCCTAGTCGGGGAATGTGAGGAGGGACTGCTGTGAGCCGGCACGGGCGTGTCATGCAGGGTCCGCGAGGTGAAGTGGTCCTGGCAGTGACACTTCGGTGTCATGCCACACAAGCACCGGTTGCGCCGCCGAGGACTCTGCCCCTGTGCCGTAGAGGGCAGAGCGGAAGGTCTGCAGTCGCTGCGGAAGCTTGTCCAGTGGCCCGGTCGGCTCGAGTTGGTCCAGGCGGGAGGCGTCGTCATGGGACGTTGCGGCACGGTCCCACAGGACGACGGGGACCCCCATGGCCAGACATACAGGGAGCAGCTGGCTGCGTTGGTGCGGCGGACCGTGCAGCACCACCCGGGCGGTGTCGCGATGCGGGTTCTTCAGCAATTCGTAAAGGTGCTGAAGGTCGACGGAGGGGTCGCCGACAACCAAGGTGTGGGGGGCTTCGGCGGCCCAGCGGCGCCGGACCTCTGCGTCGGCCTTGACGCTGAATTCAGGGCATCGAAGGGACACCTGGTAGCGGCTGCCCAGCGCCATGCTGAGTCCGCTGACATCGGGAAGGATCCCCTGGAGCTCGGGCAGCTCTGCTAGTTCGTTGCCTGTCTCCCAGCTGTCTACCGGAGTCTCGAGATGGGCGTGGCCCACGACTACGTCCACCTGTGAGAGAGACGGGCCGCCCATCACTCCGTTGCCGTCCGCGGTCCTGCGTATCAGCCGGCCGATCTCCCCGGGCGACAGGGACTCTTTCGGGGTCGCGACGGCCTCCTGCCCCCCGCCGTCGTGGCAGAGCCAGATCTCGCAATGGAAACGCTCGGACTGCTCGGGGTCGGCCGTGAGGCGAGTGACGATGCGGGCGACGGTGGGTGGTCGCTGGGCGGCCCAAATCCTCGCGTCGGCGCGCCGTTCCGCCAGCGCCGAAGGGCTGATTCCCAGTCGGCGCGCAACGCGGTCGCACCAGGCACGCAGAGCCACGCCCCGTGCGGCGTCGGCTGTGGCGGCAGCGGTGAACTCAGCCAGCTTGAGCAATGCCGGGACCGGGACGGACTGGGTGGATCCGAGAGCTCCATCGGAGTAGTCCTCCAGCGTGAGCAGGACCGCGCTCACGTCGGACTCGGTCAGCTGGGAGGTGTGTGAGAGCACGGAAGGCAGAGGCATTAACCGGAGAGCCTCGCGAGCGGCGCGCGCGATCAGCCCGGGTTCGGCGACGACGCACGCTCGCATCGCTGTGAGGAGCTGGTCGTGTTCGGCGACGGAGAGCAACCGGACACCATTCTCGATGCGGCCGAGTGCCAGCAGTTCACTGAGCGCTTGACGCTGGAGCGCGTCGTGTTCGGCGGCAGGCGCCAGAGACTCGGACAGCGTGGCGAGCGCACGGCCTTCTTCCAACAGCACTGCCGCCAGTTCATCCAGGGTGGGAGCATGTGTACCACTGGACGGCACCCCACAGCCCAGGGCCGTCACGAGGTCCCGGCAGTGGTCGATCCGCCTAACCGGATCGTCCAGCAAAATACGCAGCACCGGCACCATGCTGCGCACGGACACCTCGCCGACGCCCGCGGTGTGGCCGCCCCCCACCACCTGACACTCCGCAACGACGTCACCGGCCCCGGCTCGTGTCAGCTCCTCCCGGACTGTCTGCCAGGGCACTGCCCAGCCCCGGCGGACCGTGTCCTGGGCGCGAAGCGGAGCGTCCCTCATCACCTGGGCGATAACGAGTCCCGCAACGGTGAAATCGGATCTGACCCACAAGGGGCCGCCACTGTATCCAGGGCCGATCGCCGCACCGGTCAAAGATCCGTCCAGATAGCAGCAGCCGCCGTCGTCAGGACCCGCAACAGTGTCTGCATAAGTGATCATGGCGCCCCCACCGTGCCACGATCGCAGCTCTGTGCCCTCTACCAGTTCCCGCCACACCACAGGTCTCGCCCAGCCAGGAGCCCGGTCCCCAAGGTCGAGCACGGCCAAGTCGCCGCCCCACACAGGACTACCGGGCCGCTTCTGAGGAGGCAGCCAGAGCGACAAGCGGGCGGTACCCGCCTCGGCGGCCGTGTCCGCGCCATGAAAAGAGACAGCGAACACCTCCTCAGCATCCGGCTCCTCGGTGCTCAAGAGGTCCCTGCCCAAGGCGTCATTGACCACATGGGCGCAGGTGAGGATGCGATCGGAGGAGAGAAGGACCGCGGCGCCGGCCGCCTTTGAATCACTCACCCGCAACAGGGCGATGTGCGAGCCAGGTGCTGAACGGCCGCGGAACCAGCCCATCTCTACGCCTCGCCGGGAGCCTGGTTCTGCCAGGTGGCACTGACGGTCATCGTCGCCTGGCCACTCACCCCAACGATCCCGAGCTTGAGGTCCTTGCCGATCTGGACACCGAACTCGACCGTAAGCTCCTGAGGCGGGTGCGCGGTGCCTGTGACAGCCGAGTGGACCTCCTCAAGAAGCGGACCAAGAGGACTCAGCGCAGACTTCAGAACATCCTGTGCCACTTCGGAGGGGCGCCGACCCCTGGCGACAGGAGTGACGGTTCCAAAGCCTTCCGGAAGGTCAGCCTCGTCGGAAGGGCCTGCAGGGGCGGGGACTGGTGCGAGCTCACCCACAGGGGCAAGCTCCACACGCAACGCGGCGCCATTGAGATCGAGTTCGAGGTATTCCGGCATGGTCGCATTGTGCAGGACACGGAGGGACTGCCGGGGCAGCTTTCCAATAGACCGTGCACTTCCCGCCTGCAGAAACGCTTTACTCCCAACGAGGGGCACCCTCTTCTGCCCCGAAGCGGGCTGCCCCCCGACGGTTGTCCACGTTGCTGCGACGGTCCGGGGCAGAGATCGAGGCAGCTCGTGCCCGGCGCATGCGAGCACCTGTCGGCGGCGCATCGCTCTTCGATCAACATTTCCGACCGACGGCGCCTCTGGCGGTGGGGCAGTCCCAAAGGACAGGCTGGAGTGCCGGGCGACCGGACCAGCACAGGCGCTCACATACCCGTCCATGACAGAGCTCCGCTCCGCTGTGAGTGCGACCGGCTTGGGCCTACTCGGACGTGAGACGGCGCGCCAAGTCCGCAGCGAGCTGGCCAGCGGCCTGTCCGCGCGGAGTGAGAACTGATGGCCTACATGCCCACCGCCGTCGCCGTCGGCTATCTCCGCGAACCCGACAGCGAACTCCCTCTACCGGGAGCAAAGTTCGCCCAGGAGATCCACGCCTTGCTCACGGCTAACGCCACCCAGCCCGACCAGCCCAGCAACCTCCCCGCCCGCACCCGCCTCCACGGCCGCAGCCGCTCCGGATCACGTCAGTCATCAGCCACCACGGGACCGCGGATCCCACAGCCTCTTGACGAGGCCGCCTCACGTTGACCACCCCACTTGCCCACGCGTAACCGGGCTTTCAGCAGTGCCACGAGTCGCGCTATATCCATGGCGGCAAGACGGGGCCCAGGGCCTCGACGTAGCAGGTCAAGCGCGGGGCCTCAGGAAGTGACGAAGCTCTGGCTGCCGTATGCCTTGATCGGACGTATCGCATCGCATTCACAATCCATGCAACAGCCAACTGGGCGACCGTCGGCAGAGCGGGGGCGATAGTTGTGGCCTGCTGCGATCGCCTCACGTGGCAGGTGGCGAACCCTCATGTCTGCTCCGGTTGTTTTGCGACTGCGGATTACTCGTCAGGTGACATGCGTGGTAGGACTGTTCGGGCGCTTCGATCTATGGGGGATGAGTCGTGGCAGTGACGGTGCCGGACTGGGCGGATACGCTGCTGGACCTGGTGGGGGTGAACTGGCCCAACGTCGACGAGGACGCCTATCGCGACATGGCCGACGCGCTGCGGGAGTTCGCGGACGACCTCGCCGACGACGGACAGCTCGCCAACAATCACCTGCAGCGTCTGCTGTCCTCGGGGCACGGCGAGGCGATGGACGCCCTCAACGCGCACTGGAGCAAGGTCAAGGACAAACACCTCAAGGACATGGTGTCCGCGGCCCGAACGATCGCGGACGCACTGGATCTCGCGGCGGGCGCGATCGAGGCCATGAAGTGGAAGGCCGTTGCGGAGCTTGGGGTGCTGGCCGGTCAGACCGGTCTCGCCATGGCGCTGATCCCCGTGACCGGTGGGCTGTCGGCACTGCTGGGAGCGGGAGCGATCGCGTTCACCAAGAAGCAGTTGCTGAAGCTCATCACCGGGGCGATGGAAGAGGCCGTCGGTCACATCGTCGGGGTGATGACCGAGCCGGTCGTGGCCGCGCTGGAGAACATGGCGGCAGACCTGGTCGTCCAGGTGAGCATGGACGCGCTGGGCGTCCAGAACGGTGTGGACCTCGATCAGACGAAGCAGGCTGGTAAGGACGGCTTCGACGAGGGAGTGCAAGGTGCCAAAGAAGGTCTGAAGCTCGCTTCCGCCGGGGGAGGTGGAGGGCGGGCCGGCGGCAAGGGCTTCCACATCGAGCACGACGAGCACGAGCATGCCGGCACGAGACTCAACGGTGTCAGTCTCGGGATCCACGGCAAGACCGCAGGGAAGCTAACCAAGGCCAAGGGACACCAAGGCCGCAACCGGGGCCGGGACGACATCGCCGACGCCCTGGACCCCGTGATCGAGAAGGCCATGGGCGCCCTGGTGAAGTCCGCCAAGACCATGGGCGACCACATCGGCGAGACGCTCCCCAAGGCCGTCAAGCAGATCTCCAAGGACCACAAAACCAACGACGACAACATTCGTGACCGCCTCGCCCGCCAGCGCAAGGGCGACCACGACGACACTAGCGGGAGCGACAACCGCACGCTGTCCCGCAAGAAGTCCGGTGACAGTACTCGGACCAGGCCGAACGGACTGCATGACGTCCGTGACGACGAGCGTCGTCACTCGATTCCGCTGGACCGCAAGACGTGCAAGTCCGACCCAGTCGACATAGCGACCGGCGAGATGACCCTTCCGCAGGTCGACCTCTCCCTGCCCGGCGTGCTCCCCCTCGTCGTGGACCGTACGCACCTGTCCGACTACCGCTACGGGCACTGGTTCGGCCGCAGCTGGTCCTCGCCGTTCGACGAGCGACTGGAAGCCGAGCCCATGGGGTTGGGCCTCGTCTGGGCCCGCAGCGACGGCTCCTGCCTCCGCTACCCCCGGCTACCGCAGCCCGGTGACGACCGGGTCTGGCCCACCGAGGGGCCACGGATCGCTCTGACCCACGGTGGGGTGTACGAGGACCAGACCACCTACACCCTGTCCGAGCCCGGAGGCATCACCCGCGCGTTTACCGGAAGCCCTTACCGCACCTCCCCGGCCTACTGGCTCGCCGAGATCAGCGACCGCCACGACAACACCGTCACCTTCGCCCGCCGCCCGGACGGTGCGCCGTCCGCGGTCTCCCACAGCGGCGGCTACAGCGTCCAGGTGGACGTCGCCGACAGCCGGATCGCCGCCCTGCGCCTTCGCACGCCGCAGGGACCTGTCACCGTCATGTCGTACGGATACGACGCGGACGGCAACCTCGACGCCGTCACCGACTCTTCCGGCACGGCAACACGCTTCGCCTACGACCCCAGCGGCCGCATCACCTCGTGGACCGACCGCAACCTGTCCACGTACCTGTACGTCTACGACGCCGCCGGCCGCGTCGTCCAGACGGTGGGACCCGACGGCTTCCTGTCGTCGTCCTTCTCCTACGACAGCGAAGCCGGCACCACTTGCTACACCGACTCCACGGGCGCCACCAGCGTCTTCCACCTCAACCACCTCCTCCAAGTCGTCGCCGAGACCGACCCTCTGGGCAACACTGTCAGCCAGATCTGGGACCGATACGACCGTCTCCAGAGCCGCACGGACAGCCAGGGCCGCACTGTCGCTTACACCTGGGACGAAAACGGCAACCCGACGTCCGTACGCCAACCGGACGGCTCCCTCGCCACCACGCAGTACGACGAACGGGGCCTGCCCACCGTCGTGACGGCCGCCGATGGAAGCGTGTGGCGGCGCACCTACGACGAGCACGGCAACAACGTCTCCCTGACCACACCGGACGGCAACACCACCCATTACGCCTACGACCCCCACGGTGCCCTCGCTGCGGCGACCGACCCCCTAGGCACGCGGCACACCTACCGCTCGGACAAGGCCGGCATGGTCCTCGCCCACACCGACGCCCAGGGCAGGACCACCACCCTGGTACGCGACGCGTTCGGCCGTCCTGTCGCCGTCACGGATGCCGAAGGCGCCACCACCACGTGCACGTGGACCGTCGAGGGACACCTGGCCTCACACACCCGTCCCGACGGCGCCACCCGACGCTGGACGTACGACGGTGAGGGCAACTGCCTCACCGAGACGGACGCCAACGGCGGCCTCACCCGCTACGAGTACACTCACTTCGACCAGCTGTCCTCTCGCAGGACCCCCGACGGCGCCCGCTACGACTTCCGTTACGACACCGAGCTGCGCCTCACCGAGGTACGCAACGCCGCCGGGCTGACCTGGGACTACACCTACGACGCCGTGGGCCGCCTGGTCCGTGAGACCGACTTCGACGGCCGAACCCTGCGCTACGACTACGACCCCTCGGGCCGCTCCCACAGCCGTACCAACCCGCTGGGCCAGACCGTCACCACCCACCTCGACGACGCGGGCCGCGTCACCGCACGCGACGTCGACGGCGCCGTCACCACCTACACCTACGACCCCTCCGGCAGGCTCACCGAAGGACGGTCCGCCGACTCGTTCCTCGCGCTGGAGTGGGACGCCATGGGCCGGACCGTCACCGAGACCGTCGACCAGCGCACCAGCCGGTACGGCTACGACGCACTCTCGCGCCGGACCGTGCGCATCACGCCCGGCGGGGTCGCCACCCACCTCACCCACGACGAGGCAGGCAACCCCACGCACCTCTCGCTCGACGGCCACGACATCGCCTACTCCCACGACGCGGCCGGCCGCGAGGTCACCCGGTCCTTCGGCAGCCCCGAGCAGCCTGTCACCCTTACCACCGCGTACGACACCGTGGGCCGCGTCAAGGAACACCGCCTTGCCGCCACGAACCGAACCCTCAGCCACCGTCTCTACGCCTACCGAGTGGACGATCGCCTCGAAGCTGTCACCGACAAGCTGACCGGCAGCCGCAGGCACTACGAACTCGACCCGGCGGGCAGGCCTCTGCGCGTCGAGGCCCAGGGCTGGACCGAGACCTACGCCTACGACACCGAGGGCAACCAGACCTCCGCCCAGTGGCCCGACAAGGCCCCTCACTCCGAATCCCGCGGCAGCCGTACCTACAGCGGCAACCGACTGCGATCCGCCGGCGCCCTGCACTACACCTACGACGCGGCCGGCCGCATCATCGAACGGCGCAAGAAGCGGGTCTCCCGCAAACCCGACGTCTGGCGCTACGAATGGGACGCAGCCGACCGGCTGACCGCTTGCACCACACCCGACGGCGCGCGGTGGACCTACCGCTACGATCCGCTCGGACGCCGCATCGCCAAGCGCCGGCACGCGGACGACGGGACCGTCGCCGCCGAGACCATCTTCACCTGGGACGGCAGCCGCCTGGCCGAGCAGACCGACTCGACGAGTGGCACCACCCTGACCTGGGAGTACGACGGACACCGCCCGCTCGCCCAAGCCGAGCGCCGCACCACCTCCCACCCCGAACGCGACCAGGATCTCGTCGACGCCCGCTTCTTCGCGATCGTCACCGACCTCGTCGGCACACCCACGGAACTCGTCGACCATACCGGCGCCACCGCCTGGTACAGCCGCGCCACCCAGTGGGGCGCCACCGCCTGGAACCGCGACGCCACCGCACACACCCCCCTGCGGTTCCCCGGTCAATACGCCGACCCCGAGACCGGCCTCCACTACAACTTCTTCCGCCACTACGACCCCGAGGCCGGCCGCTACGTCAGCCCTGACCCCCTCGGCCTCGACCCCGCCCCCAACCCCGCCGGCTACGTCACCAACCCCACCACCGATGCAGACCCCCTCGGACTCGCTCCCTGCATGCAGGGCCTCGAGGACATGGCACACAAGATCTCCCAGGTCCTACCCAACAAACGGCAACGGGAAGGGCAGACCGTCGCGATCATCGCCACCCGCCACAAGGGCAACGACGTCCTCATCGTCGCCGGAACCAGCAAGAGCAAACTGACGCCCGCCCAGCGCAAACTCGCCGAGGAGATGGGCCTCTACCCCCTCCCGAATGACCAGTACCTTCCCCCGACACCGCCCAAGGTCCCAGGCGGGCACGCAGAGCAGAACATCCTCCATTACCTCAGCCGCCTGCACAGCAAAGGCTCGGACGACTGGCTGCCCACACACGGAGCGGCCCAACGCAGCGTCTGCCCCGATTTCTGCGCACCCATCATCCGCATCGAGGGCATGCTTGCGGGGCCCACGTATGGTGACGACAAACCCACCCACCGGCGGCAGTTCTACTGGCCCAGCCGCTACACCCCGGACACGGACTAGGAAGAGCACATGAACTACCCCCGCCTCCCCGCACGGCTCCTCGCCCGCGAGTCCCTGCCCGGTATCACCGAGGCGCTGGGGAACATGGACGGCTGGCTCCTGCGCGACGGCGCGCACTGGCTCGTCACCCGGCACGAGGGCACGATCACCATCAGCAGGATCAGCACCGATCACTCTCAGGTGGTCGTCGCCCGCGCCACGTGGACCGACCCGGCTGCGGACGGCCCCGACACCTACTGCTCGCCCCTGCCCGATGGCGCCCTGGCCACCAGCACCCGGGAGGCCGTCACTGTCCAAGAACGCGACGGAACCGTCCGCTGGGAACACCGCCACCGGGACTGGCAGCATTCACCCGAGGCCTCCGGCGCTTGCACGCCCGACCTGGCGGGGCGTGTCCTTCTGGCGACCATGGCCGGACCTCTCGGGGCGGACGGGCTTTCCAAGGGCGACATCTGCCGCGCCCTCGACCTGGCCACCGGCGAGGTGCTCGCCGAGCACGTCCTGCCGTCCTTCTCAGCGACGTACGCCTTCCAGCAGTTCCCGGATGCACGCCCCGAGGTTCTGCTCACCGCCTCCATGGGCCAGGACGGTACGCACTGCCTCCTGATCACCTACACGCCCGACGGACTCGACGTCCGGGCGGCGGGCACCGCCGAGGAACCCTACGTCGGCCTGGGCACGGACGGAGTGCTGGTCAGCCAGGACGTCGGCGGAGGCTATCTCTGCCGGACACAGGAGGGTGTCGACGACGTCATCATCGAGGCCGGCGAGGTTCTCCCCGAGGAGTGGCTCTTCGTCGGCTACACCCCGGGCTTCGTCGACGACAAGCGGATCCTGGTCGCGACAGCCGAGGAACAGTGGGCGCAGGAGGGCACCCACCTCCTGCTCGACGCCCACACACTCAGGCCCCTCGCCGAAGTCGACTACCCGCAGACGCCGGGGGTCTCCGCCGTACCGATCGGCGACGGCACGTGGCTCACCGCCGACGGAGAGACGGTTCTGCGCTGGAGCACCGTCTGATCCGGCTACGGTAGCCCTCGGCCAGCCGATCCGCGGCCGCCACCGGATCGCGCGCAACGTCACGCTGGCCATACAGGTCGCCGACGGCTCGGCTGCCCGCCTGCGCAGCTCGCCGAGAGTACGGGTCAGCTCGTCCTTGCGGGCTGTCAGCACCCGCATCCGTCCGGCAGTCAGCCCCGGCAACAGCTCGACGATCGTCCGGTAAGACTGGGTGGTATTCGCCTTGCCTCTCACCGACTCGCTGCCACCAGGTCCTGGGTACAGCTGCTCGAATGTCAGCCGCGCTCCGGCTCTCAAGAGCGCTACCGCCAACGGCGGCGCGAAGATTTGGGCCAGGCCGAGCAGGTCCAGCAGCACCTCGCCCACGATGCGCCGGTTGCTGCCTTCCCGTGTCTGCACGTCGAGGATCTCCTCGACCTGACCACTTGCCCCGTCCAGCAGTTCGACACTCTTCGTGTCTCCCATCAGGGAACGGCGCAGCCCGATCCGTATACCCTCGATCCGCACGAACAGCGTCACCGTCTGCAGAGCTTCTCCGGCACCTCGCGCCAGGCCACCAGCAGGCCGAGCGCGTACTGGATGCAGTCGACCAGCGTGGTCTTGCCGCCCGAAGACACACACCACCGGGTAGGCGAGATCGACCTCCCGCACCCCGCCGTCCGAGGTGAGCACGAGCCGCTCACAGAATGAGTCCCTTGCCATCGCGGTTCCCTCGGGTTCTCTGGCCGCACCGTCGAGCCATCCAACGGGCCATTCCCGCCCAGGGAGCCGGGCCACCCCCTCACGCCACCGCATCGGTGGGCAACACACGAACGTTGCCCACCGATCCAGCGCACCCCGGTGTGCCGGGTACTCGGTATGGAGGGCGATTTTTCGGAGTGCGAGGCGAGGCACCGGTCCGGTGTACGACGATGAGACAGGGCCGTCAGCAAGGCGTCGGGTAGATCTGTTCACAGGAGGCTTGGGTGCGGTTAGAGGTACGGATGGAGTCGGATGTGAGAGAACTGCGTTCGTTGCAGGGCTGGCTTCGTTCAGACCCGGACGTGCGCAGGACGGCTGTGACCGACGTGAGGGGGAGTGCTCCTCGGCCGGGGGAGATGGGCTCCGCGCTCGACGTGCTGCAGTTGGTAACCGGGAACGGGTGGAGCGCGGCGTCGTTCGTGCTGGCTCTGGTGGCGTGGCGCCAGACCCGGCCGCAGCGTCCGCGGGTAGAGATCCACCGCGGCGACACGGTCATTGTCCTCACCGACTGCTCGCCCGATGAGATCGAGCGAGCAACCCGAGCGCTGGACGCTGCCGGGGAAGAGGAACGCGACACGTGAGCGTGCTGCCCGACCCGGGGGCGTCCCGCGCGGTACTCATCGGTACGAGCCGCTACGACCACCTCGAGCAGCTGCCGGCCGTCTCGAACAACCTGACCGCCCTCGCCGAACTCTTGAGCGGCCCGCTGTCCCTGCGCATGCCCACCTCACACGTGACCGTTGTCGAGAATCCACCCGACCCGGCCACCGTGCTGAATCCACTGCGCCAGGCAGCGGCAGAGGCCACCGACACGCTGATCGTCTACTACGCCGGCCACGGCCTGATCGACCCCCACGACACCCTCGCCCTGGCCCTGCCGCACACACACCCCGGCCGGGTCGAGACCAGCCTCACCTACGACTGGCTGCGCCAGATCCTCCTGGATTCCCCAGCACAGCGGCACATCGTCCTCCTCGACTGCTGCTACAGCGGCCTCGCCCTCGGCCGGATGAGCGCACCCCAGGGCCTCGCCGACCAGGCCGCAGTGGAAGGCACCTTCCTCCTCGCCGCCTCCGCCGAAACGCGCATTGCCCTGGCCCCGGTTGGCGACGCTCACACAGCGTTCACAGGAGCCCTTCTCGAAACGCTCCGCCACGGCATCCCTGGCGGACCACCCCTGCTCGACCTGGAGACCATTTACCGGCACCTACGCCTGACCCTGGAAGCCCGGGCGCATCCTGTCCCCCAGGCGAGGAACCGCAACACCGGAGCCCGAGTGGCGCTGGCACGCAACCACGCAGACCTTCCCACCACACCCGTCACCGCCGAAGCCGCCATAGAGCCAGATCACCGGCTGTGGCCCGACCCGACCTCGATCCACACGATCACCGGCTTCCTTACCAACCTCGCGGCGGTCAGAGAAATCAGCGGACTGACCCAGCAGGAGGTCAGCCGCCGCTCCGCCGGACGCATCTCCACAGCCACAATCAGCAGACTGACCAACCGCGACACACTACCCGCCACCTGGAACACCACAGCCGTCTACCTCGCTGCATGCAGTGTCCCCGACGACCAGATTCAGCAATGGCACGGAACCTGGCAGGAACTGCGCAACAACGCCACCGCGCCGCACCACACCCCCACCGCCACGTCCCAGGGCGGCACTGATGACCACGGGAATACACGGCGGCGATTCTTCGCCTTATGGCGCGGCCGCGGTCACCGACTGGGGACCTCCGGGGCAGAGGCCCCGGAGGGGCGAGGCTGAGGGCTCTGCCCCGTGTCTCCCGAGTCGCTCCCGAACAGCGTGTTCCACCCAGCAATCGCGAGAAGACCGACTACCAGGATTGCGCCGGTGGACGGCTTCTTCCACCGGCTGGTTGACGCTGACGACGGCTGCACATAATGCCGTGCCCTCCAGTACCCCTTGCGCTGCTGCGCCACTGCTCCACATCCCATCGAGGCAGACCGACCTTCTCACCAGTCTTCTGAAGACGCTCCACCTCCGTCGCTGAATCGCTAAGCACGTCTGAATTCCGCCGCTCCGCACTCTTCGACTGACCCACGCCCCGACCACTAGGGCGTCATCCCCATCGCATTCCGAGCTCGGACAGTTCCTCGATCCGCTCGGGCGCGAGACGTGTCCGGCGGGAGCGGCTGTTGGCGATGAACACTCCCAGGGCCTGCTCATCTGTGCCGACCTTCTCGACATGCCGGTGAGGCACCTCTAGATGCCCTTCCCGCTCCCGGTACTGGCGGGCAGCAGCCACATTCGCCGCCCACACCTGCGCCCGTGTACGCCGCGGCGCCGCCACATCCCGTTCACCCTCCTGCACAGGGCCGAGCCCGAGAGCTTCCTTCAACAGCCATTGCTGCGCTGCCCCAAGACTGTCCCAGCCACGCCGCTGTCCGCCGGCCCACCGTCCCAGGTCCTCGCCCTGGACCACTACCTGTCCCGCCTCCTCGGGCAGCACCTGCCCGCCCTGGACGTGCAGACGAGCGAGGTGGAAGCACCGCTGCCAGGCAACCGACCATGAGGGGCACCATGACGGGTCGATGTCCTCCAAAGCACGCCGCCGAGCCGCACTCAGCCCACCCGTACCCTGCCGTACGGCCGCCCGCTGGTTCTTCAGCCACACCCCGACCGCGTACCCCTCCCACATGGCATCGGCCGGCGCCAGCAGGTGCCCGTGCTCCTGGGCCCACCCCCGCGCCGCAGACAGCCCCTCGGTGAACGCGACCTCGGCATGCGACCAGATCATGCTGAGCTCCTCCAGCTGCCCCACCCGCTCCTGGCTCAACTCCCCGCGCGTGTGCGCACGGCGCTGCCGGTCGATCCACACCCCCAGAGCGAACCCGTCCGCAGTCCGGTACTCATACGGAACCGCCAGATCACCATGGTCACTGCGGTAGGCCAGCGCGGCCGCCAGACCCCGCCTCCAAAACTGCCTCTCCGGCTGCAACACCCGCAGACTGATGAACGCCGCCAGCTGCGCCGGATCCCGGGGCCGGGAGAACGACAACAGCTCCGCAGCCACCTTGCCCACCTCGCCCGGCACCTCCACCACCCCACCGCCCGACCGCCCCCCGGCCACCTGGGGACCAGCCAGCTGCTCCACCGCCCGCGCGTCGTGCGCCCGAAGGGCCGTGAGAACCTTCACCAGCTCCCCATAGGCCCTTGAGACCAGCATCTCGTCGGGCTGCTCACCCGGGCCGAGGAAGACGGGAACGACCAGGGAGGCCACCTTGCCTTCCCCCGGCTGCATGCGAAGCGCCCGTCCCACCGCCTGGACGATGTCGACCGCAGAGCCCCGCACATCCGCGAAGACGACGGCATCGCACTCCTTGGTGTCCACCCCCTCACCCAGCACCCGCACCGACGACAGCACCCGCACCCACGCCGCCCCCGCATCAACCTCCGGCTCCGACGCGAACCCCGCCAGCACCGCACCCCGATGCGCCGGCTTGTGCTCCCCGCACAGCCAGTCAGCCCACACCCCATCAGCCCCCGGGTAAAGACCCGGATCACTCTCGTGCAACTCCTTCGCCACTGCACCAAGACCACTGGAGAACGCCTCAGCCTCACCCATGCGGTAATGAAACGTCAGCAACCTCCTCAACCGCCGCTCCGCAGAAGCCTTCACCACCGCCGTCTGCAACGCCGCAAGCCGCGCCCCCCGCACCCGCGCCGTCCTGCCCGCACCCCCAACCAACTCGACCACGGGCAAACCAGGATCCGCGATGTCCACACACACCACCTGGTAACGAGCGATCAGCCCCCGCTCGATCGCCTCCGACAGTGACAGCCGGTACACCACCGGCCCGAACAACGCCTCATCGTCCATCGACGCAACCAGCTCACCACCCCTCTCCGGACCCTCCCGATCCGCCACCTCCCACAACCGCGGCGTAGCCGTCATGTACAGCCGACGCAGCGCCGGCACCCGCCCATCGTCATGAACCCCCGCCCACGCCTTCCCCAACGCCCCCGACGTCCGGTGCGCCTCGTCCACCACCACGAGGTCCCACGTCCCCAGCCCTACGCGATGACTCCGCTCCAACACCCCCAGTCCCAGCGAGGCATAGGTGGCAAAGACCGTCACTGACTCCAGGCCCGATACCCACTCCACCAACTCCGCCTCTTCAGTGGTGCATTGAAGATTCCGTATGTCCTCGCGCGACAGCGAGCAGGCCCCGAACATAGGGCCCCGGCGCCCCGCCTCCCGCCACACCGAAACGGTCTGCGCCAGCAGTCCGAGCGTGGGGACCAGCACCAGAACTCGCTTGGCACGCAGGGCCTTTGCCGCATGGACAGCGATCAGGCTCTTACCGGTACCAGTAGCCGCAACGACCTGGGCCCGCGCCCCTCTCGGCGACCCTTCACCTGGTACGTGCCCCAAGGCCCGCACCACAGCATCGACGGCCTCGACCTGGTGAGGACGGAGAGTCACCCGAGTCGGCACAGCACACCACCTTCCGCCTCCACCGGGAGAGGCACTACCCGCTAAGTGTGGACTTTATCCGGGCCTACTTTTGATTGCACCCTGCCCGCAGGACCGAGCTCCCACTCACTATGACAGGAGCACCACCCGCCCGTACGAGCTTGGAAGAAGAGCCCACCACATCGAGTGAGACCGCAGGCCATTGCCAACACGCAGGCCACCCCAGCCTGTAGCCAGCAACCCGCGAAGCGGGTCGGGCTTGAAGGCGAAGCCGGAAAGCCCAAGGCAGGGGAGCGAAGCGGACCTGCCCACCGCGCTGCGAAGCAGCGCGGTCTGTTGACGGCTGAGCGAAGCCGGCCGTCAACAGACACTCCGTCACTCAACCCTCGCGAAGCGAGGGTTGAGCCTGGGGAAGCGAAGCGGACCCAGGCCCGCCGAGCGAAGCGAGGCGGCTCTGTTCGAACGCGCGCAGCGCGTTCTGACCCGCTCCGCGGG